>CAMAPG010000071.1 GCA_945859965.1 Opitutus sp. GAS368
TCCAGCGGTCAAGAAGGGCTACAGCGGTACGATCGTTTTTACCCGGGTGAAACCCGTGAACGTCACCTTGGGCATCGGCTTACCGGACCACGATGGCGAGGGCCGGGTGATCACGGTCGAATACAAGGACTTCTTTTTGCTCAATGTATACCAGCCTAACTCCCAGCGCGGGCTCACGCGCCTCGAGTACCGCACCCAGCACTGGGATCCGGCGTTTCTGGCCTACCTCAAAAAACTCGGGAAAAAGAAGCCCGTGATCTTTTGCGGCGATCTCAACGTCGCCCATACCGAGATCGATCTCACCAATCCCAAGACCAACCGGCGCAACGCCGGCTTCACCGATGAGGAGCGCGCCAATTTCTCCACGATCCTCGCCAGCGGCTTCGTCGATACCTTTCGCGAGTTCGAGAAAGGCCCGGGGCACTATTCGTGGTGGAGCCAGATGATGAACTGCCGCGCCCGGAACATCGGGTGGCGCGTCGATTACTTCGTCGCGAGCGAAAAGCTGAAACCCGCGCTCAAGCGCGCCTGGATCAGCCCTGAAGTCATGGGCAGCGACCACTGTCCGGTGGGACTGGAATTAGGCTGAGCCGGTAAGGATTGTTAATGGGAAAAGCTGGAAATCAGGAACAAGACATTGGGTCGTATTTTCCGTTTCCCGATTTCCAGCTTTCCACATTCAATCCTCCGTTGCATCGGATGATTCGCTTGGCCTGAGCGGCGGGCGTGCTCACAGTTTGATTCACAATGAATGAGCTCAAAGACCTCATGCTCGGTTCCCCACGGCTCAGCCTGGGCATCGCGGAAAGCCTGACCTGCGGCCACGTCCAGGCGCGAGTGGGCGCGATCTCAGGATCGTCCGAATTTTTTCGTGGGGGCATCACGGCCTACACCGTCGACCAAAAGGTGAAACACCTGGGCGTGAACCGGGCCGCCGCCAAGCGGGTGTATGCGGTCTCGGCCGAGATTGCCGTCCAGATGGCGCGTGGGGCCTGTGCTTTATTCGACAGTGACCTGGGCATCGCGACGACCGGCTATTCCGAGGCGGCGCCGAAGAAGGGGATTGTGGAACCATTTGCCTGGTGGGCTCTCGTGCAGGTGCGGCGCGGACGTGTGGTGGCAGCCCGCACCGGTCGGGTGGAGTGCCCGGGCGAAGCGCGTATTCACGTGCAGGCGATCGTGGCCGAGGCAGTTGTGGCGGAATTGGTCGGTTACCTGTGCAAACTGCGCGGGTAGCAGTGGGCTCATGATTCCCAAACCGATTTTGGCCACGAAAGATCACAAGGAACACATAGACCGATCCATGCCCGACTCAGGCGAATTCCAGGATCGATCTTTGTGTTCCTTGTGATCTTTCGTGGCCAAAAAATTCCGAGGCTTGGATTTAGCAGCGGAGCTGCGCCAGCCTAGGTCAGCGTGTTCTGGAAAAACTCGATCACTTCGCCGCTCGGACCTTCGCAGAAGAAAATGCGGATGGGCACCTCGCCGGCGTTGTTGGTCGTGCGGATGATTGCATCCTTCGGTTCCACCGTGATTTTGGCGCCAAAGGCCCGAACTCGCTCGGTCACAGCGTCGAGGCGCGTGGTCCGGAGCGCAAAATGGATGAGCATGCCCTCGCGCGAAGGCGTGAACTTCAGGTCCTCAAAAACTTCCAGGTAATTCCCATCGCCGGTATCGAGCATCACGGCCCGTTCCGGTGCGGACCGCCAGGCGATCTTGACGGTGAAACCGAGAGTCTCCCGGTAAAACGCCATCGTCCGGTCCCAGTCCTGCGTCTTCAGGCAGAGATGATGAAAACCGCCGCCGCCGAGAATGGGATTGGGCATGGGAGAGGGCAATCGTACGCCGCCGCGCCGGCCGAGCGTGATTATGGCGCCAGCTTCTGCACCAGGTTCATCAACGGCCGGACCTCGTCGATCGGGGTCACCCAATTGCTGAACAGCAGCTCGGGCAGGGTGTACTGCGTGTGGTAGAGTTCGCGATTGGAGCCATCGTCGCGCGCGATGTAACCGGACTTGATCGTGGCGCCGGCGTAGAGGCCCTTGTTCTTGGCGTACACGAGCACGGGAGCCTGGATGAGCGGCTTGTTGTCGTTTTCTTTTTCGGCGACCCGTGGGCCGGCGACGGCCTTGGCATCGAGGCCGACATTGAAGCGTTTTTTGAAGAGGATACGCGCCGTTTGGTCGTCGGTGAAGATCAGGATGGTTTCCTGGGTGCTGGCGCCAACCTGCAGACCGATGCTGCTTTCACCCGCGGAAATCAGCACGGGCAGGCTCCAGGAGCCGTCGGGACGCTTGGCGAGGATGACGCCATAGCCTTCCTTGAGGCCGAGCAGGAAGCCGAACTTGCCCTGGTTGAGGATCACGATGGCGCGGGCGCGCTGGAAAACGGAGGCAGGAATCGCCGTCTCGGGCTTGGCCTGGAATTCCTGCAGGATCGCCTCACACGATTCAACGCGTTCGACCAGCACCTGATGCTTCGTCTTATCGACGGCGAGGAGAGAGAGAGGGGCGGCGAGCGCCAACAAGGACAGCAAAAATAGCTTTTTCATGAACAAGCAGATGTGTTGATTTGCCCGACACCTAAGCATGGCGGGCGTGAGTTGGAAAGCGCGGATTGACCGGTGTTCCGGGAGGATCGGGCTAATCGAGACCCCGGGCCTCCAGCTCCTCTTCATCCCAGCCAAGGTAGTGCCCCAATTCGTGGAGGTAGGTCAGCCGGACTTCCTCGCGAAAGATCTCCCTGTCGTCCTCCGCATAATCATAGATATTCTCGAGATAGAGCAGGATCTGTGGCGGGGAGGGGTTGCTGCGTTCCTCGGCGGTGCCGTGGGGATCGCCGGTGAAAAGGCCGAGGATGTCGGGCTCGAATCCCTCCGCCAGCACGTCTTCGGCGGGCAACGCTTCGTAGTGCACCGGCAGGGCCTCCGCGAGCGGCCGGATCGGCACCGGCAGCTTGCGCTGGCAGGCGGCGACGGTGTCGGCGGCGATTTCAATCAGGCGCGGCAGCTTCATGGGACGGGCGATTCAAGGAAGGTGAACACGAAAGAGCAAAGGAGCCAAGGTCCGGACTTCGCTGCTTTGCTTCTTCGTGTTTTGGCTCACTTCACCGATTCCGACGACAGGTCGAATTTCTCGAAACGCCAGCCAAGACAGAGCAATCCGACCGCGATTTCGAGGCCCAGCACCAGCACGATTCCCAGCGTCGCCATCACGGCCGAGCCGACTTCGCCACCCAGGAGGCGGGCGGCAAACCACAGCAGCACCCCGGCCACGGCGGCCGGCAGCACGGCGAGCGCGATCACGAAAAACTGGCCCGCGGCAAAGATGAGCCGCTGGCCCATGACATCGAGTCCGCGGTCGCGCGTGCGTGTCGCCTGCGTCCAGGAAGGAAACAGCAGCGTGGCGGCATTGGGCACCATGAGCTGGAGGGTACACAACAACGGCAGGACCACCGCCAGGCACAGCGCCGCGGTGGTGCGAAATTCAACCGTCAGCCACACGACCGGAGCGCGAAACGCGCCGAGCGACAGGGTCGCGGTCAGCAGCGCGAGCCAGACAATGCCGGTGAGGATGGCCACGGGCGCGAGCAATTCGCCGAGCACCACCTGCCAGCCGGGCAGGGGATAGGTCTTGAAGAGATCCATGTGGCCCAGGTCGCCCCGAAAATCCTGCCGGGCCAGTTGCGGGCCGAGGACCAACGCGTAGCCCGCCATCATCACGCCGCAGACCCCGAGAATCGAGAGCGTGGAGCGCTGGGCGTCGCTGCCGTGGGACAGCCAGGTGCAAACCACCACGATGACGCCGGCCGAGGCGGCGAAGGTGCGGAGCGTGAAAAAGGATTGGGTCGACAAAAGATTCTTCCACAGAAACGCGATCTCCGGCCGGCCGCCGTGGGAGGCGAGTTGAAACGGGCCGGGCCGGGCCTTGCCGCCGCCCAGACGATACGTTCCGGCCTTGAGCGCCGCGACGGCCGCACCGCGTTTCTCCGCCTGGGCGATGGATCCTTCTTCAAACGGTGTTTCGGAGCGCAGGACCCAGACATAGTGGGCCGCGAGCACCAGCAACGCCGGGCCCAGCACCAGGAAAAATTCGCGCCAGCCCTGCGCGAGAAAAGGCGCGACCACGACTCGCCCGGGCAGAAGCAACCAGTAAAGGGGTCCGGCCCGGGTCAGCCCGGCGAGATAACGGAAGAGCGCCGCGGGATGCGCGGTGTCATTGGCCGTCAACGGCGGTGCGGTCCGCCAGAGGATCACGGCGACCGCGGCCGCCAGCAGCAGGAGCAGGCCAAAGACCACGACCTGGCGTTGCAGTTTTCCGACTCCCTGCGCGATGAGCCGGGTGACGGTGAGAGCCGCGCCGGTGGTGTGCAGGTTGAGCGTGGAAAAAATCACCCACCAGCCGAGCGCGTGAATGCCCGCGTTGCCGCCGAGGAAAGTCCAGCGCGTGGAAATCAGCGTGAGCAGCGCCGCCTGGAACAGGATCGGCAGCTGTGAGCTCAGCAACTTGTAGTGAATCAACGTCCGGCGGCTCAGGGGCGCCGGGAAAAGAAAAGCCGCCTCGGCTTCGGTGAAAGGCAGGCCGGGCGCCGCCGGAGCGGCCCAGGCGGCGATGACCCGGTATAAGGCATAGGTGACGAACGCGCCGAAAATGAACACCAGGGGAAACAGGTCCGAACCCTCGGCCATCGGCGGCAGGCCGCGGCCGGGCGGGCCCTTGAAGCCGGTTTGGCGAAAGAAAATAAACCAGAAGTACGCCGCGCCTGCGATCGCACCGAACAGGTATTTGGGCTGCCGCAATCGCCGTACCCGGCTGAGCAGCTGGTTCTGCAGCGTGGTCCCGCGAAGATAGAAAAACGCGCGGATCATGGAGCGGTGGTCTCAGCCCTCCGTTCCGCCCGTGGCGCGGATGAAGATTTCCTCTAGGCTCACATGGCTTTCGCCTTGGGCGAAGCGCGCGGATACTTCCGCGAGCGTGCCGCCGGCGATTTTTTCGCCTTTTTTGAGAATCAGCACGTGGGAGCACACTTCCTCAAGCAAATGGAGCAGGTGCGAACTGAGCACGATCGCCGCGCCGCCCAGCGCGCGCTGGCGGATGGAATCCTTCATGCGGCGGATGCCCAGCGGGTCGAGGCCGGTCAGCGGTTCGTCGAAAAAAATCACGCTGGGCCCGTGCAGCAGGCCGCACGCGATCACGAGTTTTTGCTTCATCCCGCGTGAAAGCTCACCCGGCAACTGGTCGGCCTTGTCCGCGATTTCGAGCTCTTCCAGCAGGGTCTGCGCGAGTGGTTCATGGTTGGCCACGCCATAGATCCGGGCGACAAACGCGAGGTGCTGGCGCACGGTCAGGTAGTCGAACAGTTTCGGTTCGTCCGGCAGGAATGCGAGCTGCCGCTTGGCTGCGACCGGATCGCTGGCGAGGTCGAGGCCGCCGATGCGGACGGTGCCCGCGTTGGGCGGAATGATGCCCGCCAGGCAGCGCAGGGTGGAGGTCTTGCCGGCGCCGTTGGGGCCGACGAGCCCGAGCACTTCGCCCGGCCGCACCGTGAAGGAGAGATCCTGCACCGCGGTGAAGGCGCCGTAGCGCTTGGTGAGTCCGGTGACCTCGATCATGGGTCGCGACGCTGTTCGCCTGCGCGGCCTCTCGCAAGCTCTGTGCGCGGTGGCCGTGACCCCGGGGATAGCTCATTTTGTAAGCCACCTCGCTGAGGTGGCCCGCCAGGTCAACGACCTGGCCTACAACACGGCCAATACAAAAGAAGTCACGGCGCGAGTCGTCTGTCCGGTAATTCTGCAGAAATGGGTGTAACCGTTTCCGCAGCCTGTCGTCTCCCGTTCTAACAAGGCAAAAAGCCCTGAAACCCAAAAAAAGAAACCGTGTTAAATCTTATGAAATCGACCGCTAAAGCCCTCCTCACCACCTTCGCCCTGGCCTTGATGGCCTCCCTCTCCACGCTTCGCGCCGAAGACGGAGAGCACAAAGGTCCCCGCGGCGGCGGACGGATGGATCCTGAAAAACGCATCGAGCAAATCGACAAGGCGGTGACGCTCACCGCCGATCAAAAGACCCAGATCCGGGCCATTTATGCCATGACCGAGGCAGATCTGAAAGCCCTGGCACCGGAAGAGCGCCGCGAAAAAGGCCGCGAGATCCTCGAAGGCACGCGGGCCCAGGTGCGCGCGCTCCTGACCGCGGACCAGCAGGCGAAGTTTGACGCGATGCCGAAGCCTCCCATGGGTGGCCGTGGCAAGGGCAAACGGCCCGAATAATTCTGTACAGCAGGGTTGGTGAACGTTGTGGCCCGCCGCAGATCCTGGGATCTGCGGCGGTTTTATTTTTTGGAGGCGGCACTGTAGCGGCGGTCTATGACCGCCGATTTCCGAGCCGACGGTCGTAGACTGCCGCTACACTAAAACCGACCCACGACCTGCTTTCTCTTCGACTCGCGCCGCGGCGTTTTACAGCGTGCGGCATGGCTGAGAAAACCCGGGTGGTGATTGTCGGTGGCGGTGCCGCCGGATTTTTCGCGGCCATCGCGTGCGCGGAACAGCTCGGCGCACGTGGGTCAGTCATGCTGTTCGAGGCCACCGCGCATCTGCTGGCCAAAGTGCGGGTTTCCGGGGGCGGCCGCTGCAATGTCACCCATGCCTGCTTTGAGCCGCGCGAACTCGCGAAGCGTTATCCGCGCGGCGGGCGCGAATTGCTCGGCCCGCTGCATCGCTGGCAGCCGCGCGACACGGTGGACTGGTTCACCGGACGGGGGGTCGAATTGAAAACCGAGGCGGATGGGCGGATGTTTCCAGTGACCGATAATTCGGCCACGATCGTCGACTGCCTGTTGCGTGCGGCGGAAAAAGCCGGCGTGCAGGTCCGGACCGGCACGGGCGTAAAACAGGTGGAGCCCTCCTTCGCCAAGGCTTCGGAGGGCGCGGGCTTCCGGGTGACGCTCAATGGCGGGGAAATAATTGAATGCGACCGGATGCTGATTGCGACCGGCGGCAACAAATCCTCGGCGGGGTTCGCCATCGCGCAGGCGTTTGGTCACGCGATCGAGCCGCCCGTGCCCTCGCTGTTCACCTTCAATATCGAAGACCCGCGGCTGACGGGCCTCGCCGGCGTTTCCGTGGAGGATGCGGCGACGCGCGTCGCCGGCCTGACGCTCCGCGAGCGCGGTCCGGTCCTGGTGACGCACTGGGGCCTGAGCGGCCCGGGGATTTTGAAACTCTCGGCGTGGGGCGCACGGGAACTGGCCGCGTGCAATTACCGTTTTTCGCTCCAGGTGAATTTCGTCGCCGGGCATTCGCGTGATTCGTTGAAAGCCGCGCTGGCGAAAGCGCGGCAGGACAACCTGCGGAAGCAATTGGGGACGTGGTGCCCGGTTGCGCTTCCGCTGCGTCTCTGGGAGCGCCTGCTGGTCGCCGCCCGCCTCGCGCCCGCCACGCCGTGGACCCAGGTTTCGAACGAGGCGCTCGCGACACTGGCGGCACAAATCACCGAAGCGGAGTTCAGCGTCACCGGGAAAAGCATGAACAAGGAGGAGTTTGTCACCTGCGGCGGCGTGCGTTTGCGCGAAGTGGATTTCAAGACGATGGAAAGCCGGCTGTGTCCGGGGCTGCATTTTGCCGGCGAGGTGCTCGACATCGACGGTGTGACGGGCGGCTTCAATTTTCAGGCGGCGTGGACCACGGGTTGGCTGGCGGGCCAGGCGATGGCGGGAGTCGCGTAGGTCCAGAAAATCTTTCTCTTAGTTCTTTCTCTTTATCTTTCTCTCTCAAGGGGCTGAGACCTGAAGCAGAAACGGGCACGAGAAAGAGAAAGATAAAGATTTAAGAGAAAGAGGAGGAAGGCGGCGCGTCCCGTGAATTAGAACGCCCCTTGCCCAGCAAATTGCTCGCCTGCTTGGTCTCCGTTCTCTGTTTTCTTTTTTTCCGCTATGCCCTCCTACTGGCAGATCCTCTCGCTCATCCTCCCGGTTTTCGCGTTGATCGCGATCGGGGTCGTGGTGCGGCGCGTGCACTGGATCGAGGGCGAGGCGGAGACGAGCCTGATCCGGCTGGTGGTCAACCTGTGCTATCCCTGCCTGATTTTCGATTCGGTGGTGGGCAATGCCGCCCTCAATCACGCGGAGAACCTGATGCTTCCGCCGCTGATGGGATTTTCGCTCACCGCGCTCACGATTGGCATTTGTTTTTATTGCGGGCGTGTGCTGGGCCTGACGGTGGGCGGCGGACTTGGTTTCCTGGTGACGAGCGTTCGCTTTCTTGTGCAGGCGGAGTGCCGGGATCTCCGCGGGCGCGACCTGTTTTTGGCCAGTATCATTTACCTTCCGTCGGTGATGGCTGCCCTGATGATTGACTGCTTGAGGTGACCGCGGGCAGACAAAAAAGAACCGCTTCCCGGCAAGCGGAAGCGGTTCGACTCCATTCAGCTAGCACTTACTTAACGATGAGTTTCCCCTTCATCATCGTAAAATGGCCGGGAAAGGTGCAAAGGTACGGGTACTCGCCAGCGGTGGTGGGAGCGGTGAACTCGATAGTGTCACTCTCGCCGCCGCTCAGCAGCTTGGTGTGGGCGAGCACGAAGGACATGTCCTTCGGGAGATAGAGCGGCGTGTTTTTGGCGCACGCAATCGCGGTGGCAGTGAGTTCCGTGGGAGTCATGGCTTTGAGAAGCACCCAGTTGTGTCCCATCACGGCCTTGGGCATCTTTCCGACGTGGCTGAGCTTGAGGCGGATCACTTCACCCGGCTGGGCGGTGATTTCCTTCAGATTGTACTGCATCGAATCGTTTGCTGTGATCGCGATTTCACGCGGCGCACCAGCTGCAGCAAGGAGCGGCTGCACGGTTGTACATGCCGTCAGAATCGAAAAGAGAACAAGAAAGGACTTGGATTTCATACGGAAGCGATCCTAGCGGGCTGCAGCCTTCCTCGCCTTGATATGCATCAAGAGCTGCCGGGATCGTCATGTCGCGGGTGCAGGTTATCGTCGGGGATTACAGCGAATGATCCGTCCGTGCTGCTACCGAAGCGGGTTCCTCTGGACGTGCGGGCGTACTGGAACTTTGCCAAAAAGTCTGCGACCGGACACGCGTCCTGATCCAAGCGGCCGTTGCTGGCCCGAGGTTTTTGTTGCCCACCAGCTGGTGCTGGGAAGCATTTTCACCCTTAGGAAACCGAAGCTTTTCGCTTCATCTCGGGTTGAAAACTGCTTCCAACGACAGTCATGCATAGCCCAACGGGCGAAGCATGGTGGAGGTGAGGGGAGTTGAACCCCTGTGCCCCTGACCTTCATGCACCGCGTCTACCGGTATAGTATGTGTTTAATCTCGCCGGAATTACGCGATCATACGCGCTTAAGTCCCAGCCAACTCCCGGATGAAGTACGATGCGCAAACCGCGAGTCGCTCCGCGCATTATGCCTGCTGTCGACGTTAGTACCGGCCAGCAGGTGTCGCCGGACCAACGTGGCCGCTAATTAGGCAGCCAATGGCATTTCTTCAGTGTTGCCTATTGTGTTTTTGAAGGGGGATTAGCGAGAGACCGTCACTCTCGACCGGCAGCGGCGCACTCCAATCAAGGGTCGAATCCAGAACACCCCCGACAATGCAAAGACCGAAGCCGGACGTCGGAAGACGTTTCGGACTACGGTCCACGATTGGGTACGAACCAATCAAAGAACAGAACCGGGCAGCATGAAGAGCTGCGGGGAAATAGCAAGCGAGGCTGCGAATGGGTCGCGTCCGCGTCCTCTGGTCGTACTCCTTTCGGGTATCTTTCTCTTAAATCTTTATCTTTATCTTTCTCTTTCTCGGATCGAGATAGTTCGTTGGGTCAAAACGGGAACAGGAGAAAGAGAAAGAATGGAAAGAAAGAGGGTCCGCCCCGGGGACCAGATGACCCACCCCGCGCGGGAAGGGCGCTGGGCATTTTTCCGGTGGTGATTTAGGGCTTGCTGCGTCCATAAAACACTTTTGCGTCACGCCCCATGCGTTTAAATGTCTTGGTCGTCGACGATGTTCCGGAAGTCCCGGAATTGGTCGCCACCTGGCTGGAACGGCACGGTCATAGTGTGGCCCGGGCGTCCACCGGGGCGGAGGGCTCGAGGCTGATCAAGGCGCAGCCATTCGACCTCATCATCACGGATGTGCTGATGCCGGAAGTGGACGGGCTCGACCTGATCAAACAGGCGAAGCATCAGCAGCCCAACGCGCGCATCATGGCAATTTCCGGCGGCGGCAAATACATGGCCGCCACCACGTGCATGGAGCTGGCCCGCAGCATGGGCGCAACCACGCTTCTCCCCAAGCCTTTCAACGAGGCCCAGCTGATGCAGAGCGTGATCACGGCGTTGGCGGGCGACGCCGCCTGATCTATCGACGGCGGCTCTCCGCCTTAGGAGCTGTTTGGGAATTCGTCTCTCCGAGTAGCGAAAGCGTGAGGTTTTCGTCCGAGCCCGAAACGCTCACGCGTTTCGCTACGAGAATCCAAGGCAGGCGGCATTTCCCAAACAGCTCCTAGACGGGCGCGAGCCGGTTGGGTTGATTCCAGCGGACGCGTCCCAACAGGAGGTCGCCTTTGCTGGCGTTCTTCGGGCGCCATTCGCCCACGGTCACCCACGATTCGTCGGGACTGACATTCGTGGTGTGGAAATTGCCCATTTCATAAACGCCGGGCCGGCCGGGTTCGTGGACGACTTCCCCGACCAATGGAAACACGATGCGTTCGGTCGCGCGTTGTAGGCGCAGAGTTTTCGGATCCACCTGCGCGAGATAGAGCGGCGCGCGCCAGCGGGACACGTGTTCGTTCGAAGGATCCTTGCGGTTGTAGACCAGGAAAAGGCCGCCGGAGTGGGTGAGCCAGTGCTGTTGGGTCGTGGACATGGTGAGCGGTTCGCCGTCGTCCCACCTCCACGCCTGTTTCGGCGCCCAGCGCAGGCCGTCGTCGCTGGTCGTCACATAACCGCGTTCGTCCTCGGCCCGGATCGTCATGAGAAAACGGCCGCCGAATTGCGTGAGCGATGGTTCCAGCAGGCCGCGGCCTTTGTCGTGCGTGAGGGCTTCGCCGACTTCCTTCACTGCAAGGGTTTCCCCGTCGAACGAGCAGAGCACCCCGGAAACCGTGCGCGGCGTGCCTTTCGCGCCGTACGTGAAGGTCAGCAGGATGTCCCCGTTGGGCAGCATGATCCGCTGGCTGCAGCCGTTTGAATACATGTAGCTGCCGCGTGGATCATTCCACTCCAGCTTGCGACGCGGTCCCCAAGCGCCGTTGCGCCAGACGCTGTACACCGGCCAGCGCGGCGGCTGGTCGGAGTGAAAACGCGGGCCATTGTAGAAAACGTTGTGCCCCATCGCGAGGATCGAACGCGTCGCTGCATGATAGTCAGGCACGACATCGCACACGCCTTCATCGCCGCCGTGGGAAAGTTTCACCCGGCCCAACGCCGGCACGGGCTGCGGTTCGGTCCAGGTGCGGCCGCGGTCGCGCGATTCCATCCAGTGGACCGGCCCGAAGTAGTCTGAGCCCATGATGGTTTGCAGCGTCATGAAGACCACCGGGCCGTCGCGGCCCGGAACCATGCAGGCGCGCGGATGAAACCACGCCGCCGTTTCGTCCGGACCATGGCGCAGGACGACCTTTTCGATCGAGGCGATCAGCGATGGGTCTTGTTTCGCCGCGGCAAAGCCCGGTTTGGGCCAGAGCGCAAACCCCGCGGCGGCCAGCGAGGTCAGGTGGAGAAATTCACGGCGGTCCAGGGAGGCGTGGTTCATGCGCTTGACGGGGGATGGGGGTTGCCGGATGAGCCAACGTCCGGAGGTCGCCATAGCGGAAAAAGTCGCGGGGATTGTCAACCT
>CAMAPG010000072.1 GCA_945859965.1 Opitutus sp. GAS368
CCTCGGCGAAGTCTTGCGGCACCGGGCCGAGCCGGGCGTGGGCGATCCGGCCTGGCTGGAGCCGGCCTGGGTCGAGCGGGAGATCGCCTCGCTCTGGTTGACCGATCGCAGCCGGGTCGCCCGGCCCGAGGTGACGGACGAAGCGCGGACGGGATTGTGGTACTTCGATACGACGATCTACGACACGTTGCCGCGTTTGCAGGCGGACATGGAGCGGGCGTTGGCGCGGCATTTTCCGGACGTGAAGGCTCCGCGCCGGTGGCTGACCTTTGGCTCATGGATCGGGGGGGATCGCGACGGCAATCCGAATGTCTCGGCGAAGGTCACGGCCGAAGTGCTTTTGCTGCATCGCCGACTCGCGCTGGACAAGCTGCGTTTGGGCGTGCGCGATCTGGCGCGTTCCCTGACCGTGAGCGACCGCCGCGATGTCATTTCCCCGGCGATCGAAGGATTTTTGCGGAAGAACCGCCATTTCTCGAAGCACGTTGAGGAACTCTGGGCGCGTTATCCGCACGAACCGTATCGGCGGGCGTTGGGCGTTTTGCGGGAAAGACTGGGACAGATTGCCGGCGAACTCAAAGAAGGCTCCTCGCTGTTCGAGCCGGGCGTGGAACCCGAACCGGCGCTCGACCGCCATTCGGTCCAGCAGATTTTCCGCCTGATCGAGCAAAGCCTGCGGGCAGGGCGGGGTGCCGTGCTGGCCGATGGGGAACTCAAAACGGCGGAGCAGCAGCTGGAAGTATTTGGCCTGCACGCCGCGCGGCTCGACCTGCGCCAGCACTCGAGCCAGCATGAAGTCGCGGTCGCCGAGGTGCTGGCGCGCAGCGATTATCCGCACCTCCCGGAAAATGAAAAACTTGCGGTTTTGACCGAGGCTTTGGCTGGCGCAAAACCGCTGCGGCCGAAAGTTCTCGAGCAGTACTCGCCGGAAACCCGCCACGTGCTCGATCCGCTCTCGCTGGCTGCCCGGGTGCGGGCCAGTTACGGACCGGAGGCGCTGGGGATCTACGTCATCAGCATGACGGATGCGGTGTCCGATCTCCTCGAGGTCAAACTGTTGATGAAACTTGCTGGCCTGCAGCTGCCGATCGCGCCGCTCTTTGAGACGCTTGTCGATCTCGACCGGGCTCCGGCCATTCTGGAAGCGTTGTTCACGCATCCGGGTTATGCGCCCCAGCTCAAGCAGCAGGAGCGTCAGCAGCACATCATGCTGGGGTACTCTGACAGCAACAAGGATTGCGGCTACCTGAGCGCTAACTGGGGCCTCTTCAAGGCCCAGGAAGCGATCGTGCGGGTGTGCCGCGAGCACCGGGTCCGCGTCACCTTGTTTCACGGTCGTGGCGGCAGCATCGCCCGCGGCGGCGGTCCGGCGGCCAAGGCGATTCTGGCGCAGCCCGTGGGATTGTGCGACGGCGGCATCCGGGTCACGGAACAAGGCGAGGTTCTGTCCACGCGCTACCATGACCCCGATCTGGCGCATCGGATCCTGGAGCAGATGACCTATGGCGTGATGCTCGGATCCCACGCCGCGCAGCAGCCGACGGCGGTGCCGGCGGAGTGGCTCGAGGCGATGGAAGCCATGAGCACGGCCGGTTTTGCCGCCTACAAGGCGCTCGTGCATGACGACGCGGACTTTCTCGTTTTCTGGAAACAGGCCACACCGATCGACGAGATCAGCGAGCTCAAGCTCGGATCGCGGCCCAGTTACCGCCGGGCCGCGCAAACGGTCGCGGACCTGCGCGCCATTCCCTGGGTGTTTTCCTGGATGCAAAGCCGGTTTGTCTTTCCCGGCTGGTTCGGCCTGGGTCAGGCCCTCCAGGCGATCCTGCAACGTGGACCGGAGGGACGCCGGTTGTTGCGCACCATGCATCGGGAATGGCCCTTCTTCCAGACGCTGATCGACAACGCCCAACTCACGATGCGCAAAGCGGACCTGACCATCGCCGCGCTTTATACGGAACTAGTGGAAGACCCGAAGATCCGCCGCCGTATTTCCGGCCTGTTGGAGGCAGAGTTCCTGCGCACCGAAGTGGCGATTCTCGCGGTCACCGGGGAAAAACAGCTGCTGGGCAGCGAACCGGTGCTGTTGAAATCAGTGCAGCTGCGGAATCCCTATATCGATCCGCTCAACTACATTCAGGTCGAAATGCTCCGCCGGCTGCGGTCGAACTCGAAAAAAATGACCGCGGAGGAAGCGGCGGCGACCCGGGCGGTGGTGGAACTGACGATCAACGGCATTTCCGGCGGACTCAAAAACACCGGCTGAGAGTCCGCTTCCCCTGCGGTTCCACGAGGAGATGCTTTGGGAATGGGCCTGTCATTCTGAGCACAGCGAAGAAGGTAGGGCGAATCCTCCGGATGAGCCGTTCGTGTGCTCGGCTCGTCGGGGACGACTCGCCCTACCTTCTTCGCTAAGCGGCTACGGTTTAACTTAAATCACTCTAGACCTTTCCCTACCGCCGGGCACGCTAGCCGCCGTGATTCTTCCCAAGGCAGTACTCACCGCCTTTCTTGAAGCCAGGCAGGCGGGACCGCATGACTGGCTCGGCATGCATCCGCATCCGCGCGGAAAAACGCTGGGTGTCGTGGTGCGCGCCTTGCTCCGCGAGGTGGTCCGTTGTGAAGTGGTTGAGCTGGCGACTGGGCAATCCTGGGCGCTGACGGCCTTGGGCACGGAAGGTTTTTTCGAGGGAATTGTCCCGCGGAAGCGAGCGGTATTTCGCTATCAACTGAAGGCGACGTTTCGCAGCGGCGAGATCCGGCAATTTTTCGATCCCTATGCCTTCCTGCCGACGCTGGGCGCGCAGGACCTTTATCTGTTCAACGAAGGCAACGAACACCGGATCTATGAGAAACTAGGGGCGCATTTGCGGGTGGTCGACGGCGTGCCTGGCGTGGCGTTTGCCGTTTGGGCTCCGAGTGCGAGCCGGGTTTCGGTCGTGGGCAATTTCAACCAGTGGGATGGCCGCTATCACCCCATGCGATCGCTCGGGGCTTCGGGCGTATGGGAACTGTTTATTCCGGGTTTGGGCGAAGGGGAGCTCTACAAATTCGAGATTCGCGACCAGCGCGGCACAGTGCGGCTGAAGACGGATCCGTACGGCATTTATTTTGAGGCACCGCCGAACAATGCCTCCATCGTCTGGAATCCGAACAAGCATCACTGGAACGACGCGACTTGGCTGGAAGCCCGGCGGGCCCAGGCCGGGCAGCTTGACCGGCCGCTTTCGATCTACGAAGTGCATCTTTCCTCCTGGAAGCGGAAACTCGAGGATGCGAACCGTCCTCTCTCGTATCGGGAATTGGCGCCCTTGCTCGCCGAGTACACCCGCGAGCTGGGCTTCACGCATGTCGAATTGATGCCGATTGCGGAGCATCCGTTCAGCGGCTCCTGGGGTTATCAGGTAACGGGATTTTACGCCCCGACGCACCGGTTCGGCACCCCCGAGGATTTCGCTTTTTTTGTCGATCACCTGCACCAGCGCGGGATCGGGGTGATTCTCGATTGGGTGCCTGCGCATTTTCCGCGGGACAGTTTCGCCCTGGCCGAATTCGATGGCACGCACCTCTACGAACACGCCGATCCGCGCCAGGGGGCGCACATGGATTGGGGTACGCTCATTTTCAATTACGGGCGCAATGAAGTCCGCTGCTTTCTGACGGCCAACGCCCTGGCGTGGTGCGAGCGTTACCATCTCGATGGACTCAGGGTCGATGCGGTGGCCTCGATGCTGTACCTGGATTATTCCCGCAAGGAAGGGCAGTGGATCCCGAATAAATTCGGCGGACGGGAAAACCTCGAGGCGATCTCCTTCCTGCGCGAAACGAACGACCTCGTGCACCGTTATTTTCCCGGCGTGCTCACCATTGCGGAGGAATCGACGTCGTTTCCCGGGGTCACGCGGCCGGTGAAAGACGGCGGGCTCGGTTTCGACTACAAGTGGAACATGGGCTGGATGCACGACACGCTGCGGTACTTCCAGAAAGAGTCGGTACACCGCAAATGGCATCAGAATGACCTCACCTTCGGCATGCTTTACCAGTACGCCGAAAATTTCATCACCGTCTTTTCGCATGACGAAGTGGTGCATGGGAAAGCCTCGATGCTCTATAAAATGGGCGCGTGGCACATTCCGGAAAAGGTGGCCAATCTCCGCGCGTTGTACGCCCACATGTGGGGCTGGCCGGGCAAGAAACTCCTCTTCATGGGCTCCGAGTTCGCCCAGTCGGCGGAATGGAATTACGCCCAGAGCCTGGACTGGCATCTTTGCCAGTACCTCGACCATGAAGGCACGCGCCTGTTGCTCCGCGATTTGAACGCCCTCTATGCGAATGAGCCGGTGCTGAGCCGCAATGATTTCAATCCGCAGGGTTTCCGCTGGCTCGCGTGCGATGATGCCGAGGGAAGTGTGCTGGCGTATCTCCGCATGGATCCCTTCGAGCAGACCCTTTTTGCGGTGGTCGGGCATTTCACGCCGGTCATTCGCCAGGGATACCGGATCGGGGTTCCGCGCCGAGGGCTTTGGAAGGAAGTCCTGAACAGCAACAGCCACTTTTATGGCGGCACCGGCCTGGGCAACGAGGGTGTCTGCGTGACGGAAGACGTGCCTTGCGACGGCTTCAGCCAAAGTCTTGTGCTGACGCTGCCCCCGCTCAGCACCATGCTCTTCAAGTGGACCGCGGAGGCCTGAGGCGGTTATTTCCGGGAGACCAGCTGGTAAGCCATCATCTCACCGCGATTTTTCAGTTCCACCGGCCCGCGCGGCTGGAGAATGAAATGGCCGCTGAGCAAATCGGAGGTGGCCTGGGAGACCTGGATGACTCCCGCTGCGCCGTGGGATTCGAGGCGGCTGGCGATGTTCACGGTATCACCCCACAGGTCATAAGCGAATTTCTTCGAACCGATGATGCCGGCCACAAGCGGGCCGCTGTGCATCCCAATCCGGATCTGCCAGTGGGAATGGTTCCGCTTGTTGAAATTGGCCATGACGTCCTGCATCGCGAGGGCCATGTCTGCGCAACAAATGGCGTGGTCCGGATTCGGCAGGGGCACGCCGCCGACCACCATGTAGGAATCGCCGATCGTCTTGATTTTCTCCACGCCCATGCCCTCGACCAGCAGATCGAATTCCGAGAAAATTTCGTTGAGGAGGGCAACGGTCTTGGCGGGGACTAGGTCGGCGGCGATGCGGGTGAAGCCGACGATATCGGCAAACAGCACCGTGGCGGCCGGAACGGCGTCGACGATGGTTTCCTCGCCGCCCTTGAGCCGGTCCGCGATTGCCTTGGGGAGCACGTTGAGCAGGAGACGCTCGGACTTGGTTCGCTCCGCCTGGATTTCCGCGAGATAGGCCCGCTCCTGGTCGCGCAGGCGCTTTTTTTCCAGCGAGGCGCCGATGCGGGCGCGAAGAATGATCGGGTTGAACGGCTTAGGCACGTAGTCCTCGGCGCCCGCCTCGATGCAGCGCACGGTGCTCGAAACTTCATCGAGCGCGGTGAGCATGATGACGGGGATGTGGCGCAATTTTTCGTCCGCCTTCAGGCGTTCGAGCGTGCGGAAACCATCGAGCACGGGCATCAGGATATCCAGCAGCACGAGGTCGAAGGATTCCTGGGTGATCACTTCGAGGGCAACGAGTCCGTTTTCAGCGCCGGAAGCGGTAAACCCCATGCGCTTGAGGCGGCGCACGAGCATCTCGCGGTTCAGTGGTTCGTCATCCACCACCAGGATATGACCGACAATGTTGTTTAAGGCGGACGGGTTGCGCGGTGGGACCGGCACGGGCGGGGAGGAGCTGCCCAAAGGCGTGACCGGTGTGCCCAGATGGTAGCGCTCCGCGAACGATTCCTGCTCGAGCATCTTGCGCAGGTTGCGTGAAGCGAAACCGATCTTTTCGAGGTCGGAGATCGTTTCCGTCAAATCCAGTGAGCGGGCGGTTTCCTCGCAGAGATCGCGATATCCCAGGACGCTGTTGAGTGGTCCGAGCAGGCTGCGGCGGAGCGCGATCAGATCGACCTTCCCGGTCTCCACCTTCCATTGGGCGAGGCCTTCGTTGAGGATCGCCAGAATCTGGCTGCTCGCCGCATGGAGGCGCTGCAAATCCTCCGCCAGGGTCGTCGAGCCGCCTTCCGCGGCCGTCTCGATCAACATCTCGGTGTAACCGATGATCTGGTTCAGGGGAGTGCGCAGATCGTGACGTAGCCGCTTCAGCGCCTCTTCATCCACTCCAACCGGCAACGGCCAGAGCGCCCGGGTGTGGGTCTCGGGATCAAAAGGCGGCGTATCGTCCTGGACTTCCTCACTCATGCGCGCGGTCCGGATAAAAGGGTCTCGATTTTGGCCAGCAAGCTCGTGAGATCAACGGGTTTGGTTTCGTATTCGTTGCAGCCGACGGCGAGCGCCTTCTCGCGGTCTTCCGCCATGGCGTGGGCCGTCAGGGCGATGATCGGAATCGGGGCCGTCTCGGGCGAGGCTTTCAATTGCCTGCTGGCCTCCCAGCCGTCGATTCCCGGCAGGCTCATGTCCATGAGGATGAGATCGGGCTTCTGGCTTTGGGCCGCTGCGATGCCCGAGGGTCCATCGAAGGAAACGACAACCTGGTAGCCGCGTTTTTCCAAACGTCGCGTCAGCATGTCGCGGTTCATTTCGTTATCTTCAATCAGCAATATTTTTGCCATGGGATCAGGAGAGAGACGTTTTTGAGGAAGGCGAAGTTCCGCTGGCCGCGAAAGGGGGATTGCTCAGGCTGCGGCGGCGCATGAATTCACCAACCGAGTCGCTCACTTCCTTGAGCAATTCCTCCCGGGAGTAGCTGCCTTTTTGCAGCACCCGCTCGGCCTGACGTTCGAGAAAGTGGCGCACGTCCGCGGTTAAATCCAGCGAGGTGAGCACGACGACCGGAATATCCCGCCACTCGGGATGGGCGCGCATTTCGCGCAGGACGGAAAAACCGTCGAGTTCCGGCATGAGTAAATCCAGCAGCACGACCGAAGGGGTGCACGTTTTCAGCACTTCCAGTGCTTTGAGGCCGTTTTCCGCCTCAATCGCCGTCCAGCCTTCGCGGTCGAGCAGGCGGACAATGACTTCGCGGGAAGGAGCGTCGTCTTCTGACCACGAGCACCGGGTTCTCGCTGTGGGTGGAGTTATGCCTGGCCAGGATGGGCAACAGGCGTGCCGGGTCGACGGGCTTGTTGACGTAGTCGGCCGCACCAAAAGCGAAGCCCGACTCGGGCTGCTCCGTCATGGTCAGGAATACGATGGGCACGGTGGCGAGCGTGGGATGCGCCTTGAGTTGGGCGAGCACGTTCCATCCGTTGATTTTCGGCAGGAGAATGTCGAGGATCACCACATGGGGCCGGAACTCCGCGGCGAGCGCCAGGCCGGCCGGATCATTCTGGGCCAGCTTGACGACATACCCTTCCTTGGTGAGCAAATTCTCGAGCGAGGTATGGATCGCGGGGTCCGGATCGATGATCAGCACGCGACCGCGGCGGGCGGGAGTGGACGCGCTGACGGCTGTCGGGGTCGCGGGCGAGGGATGGGCCGGGACGGCAACCGGGGCTTCGACGGGAATAGCGGTGACCTTGGGTGGGGCGACGCGGGCGGGCAAGCGAACTGTGAAGACCGAACCCTGGCCCATCGTGCTCTCGACCGTGATGTCGCCGCTCATGAGCCGGGCAAATTGACGCGAGATGGCGAGGCCCAGACCGGTGCCGCCAAACTTTGCGGAGGTGGACTGATCGGCCTGAGTGAAGGCTTGGAACAAGTTCGCCATTTGATCGGCAGTCATGCCGATCCCGGTGTCGCGAATCCCGATGACGATAAATTCGCGTTCCGCGGTTTGCTCGCGCCTGATCTGGAGGCTGAGCTCGCCGGCGGAGGTAAACTTGGAGGCGTTGCTCAGGAGATTGAGGAGAATCTGGCGGAGCTTTGTGGCATCGGCGTGCATGGTGCCGAAGTCTTCGGGGCATTCGATGACCAGCCGGTTGCCGTTGCGGTCAATCAGCGGCTGGGCCGTGGCGACAACCTCGTGCACGATCGTCCAGACGTCGAAGGTTTCGAGGTAGAGATCCATCTTACCCGCCTCGATCTTGGAAAGGTCGAGCACGTCGTTGATCAGGCCGAGCAGATGCCGGGCGGCGCTGAGGATTTTGCGCAAATCCGAAACAGCGCTGGCGTCGCCGCGGTCGTTGGAGTCCTCGATCAGCATTTCCGAGTAGCCGATGATGGCATTCATCGGCGTGCGGAGTTCATGGCTCATCTTGGCGAGGAAGGCGCTCTTCGCCTGGTTGGCTTCCCGCGCGGCGGTCATCGCCTTCTGCAATTCGGCCGTGCGGTCGGCGACCTTGGCCTCGAGGGTGCGGTTGGCCTCCTCGAGCATGACATTGATTTCCGCCAGCCGCTCCCGCGCTTTTTCCGCGGCATTTTTGGCGACCACCAACTCCGCATCGCGCTGCTGGATGGTGGTGAGCATCGAGTTGAACGCATCGACCAGCACGGCGGTTTCGCCGCCGCCCCGCACCGTGGCGCGCACGGAATAGTCTCCCTCAGTGGCCACCTTTTGCGCGATGTCCGCCAGCTTGGCGATCGGTTCGGAGATGCCGCGCTGCAAAAAGCGGGAAACCAGCAGCCCGCCGAGCAAGGATAGGAGGAAAAGCCCGGCCATCGCCTGCAGCGGTTCCATCAAGCTGCGGCGGGCCTCTTCACTGGCCCGGGCCGTCAGGACGAGGAAGCCGAGCCGGCGGTTGTCGCGACTGACGAGTTTTTTGGGAATGACCGCCTCATCCGTGGAAAAATTTTGGACGTAGGCGGCCCGCAGCGATCCCACCGAGGCGCCGGAGTCCGGACGAATCCAGCTGGCCAGGACGCGGTTGGTCGGGGAATAAACGACAGCGGCAATGATGGTTTCATTGGCCGTGAGCCACACCCGCAACGGCAGATTTTCTTTGGACGGCTCGGGGTTCGACTCCAAGATATGGGTGACATTGACGGAGAGCTGATTGGCGATCCCATCGGAAGTTTTGGCGACATCCTCATGCAGTCGCCGCACCTCCAGCACGTAATAGCCCGTAAATGCGGTGCCCAACGTCAGCGTACTGATGAGTGTGATGAGTAGCGTCAGGCGCCACCGCAGCGGCATCTCGTTAACGGGCGACATGAAAGGAAATCAGCTGTCGGCCGGAGAGCCAAAAAAAGCCGCGGCAGATTGAGCGGAGGGCAGAATTTGCATAGGTGCGCAGTGGTTTTGGAGGCGGCGGTTTACGGATGCAATAAGGGGCCTAATGAGATACCTAAGTCAAATAATTGCGGTACTTTACCCACATAATAGCGGGAGTGATGCTCCGATCAGGCCTGCACTTGGGAGCAACACTTTGGCCGGATTCATTTCTTCATCGCCTTTTCGTAGTCGGAAAAAGCGATCGTCATATCTTCATCGAGCGACTTGAACCAGAAAGCCTGCCCGCGGAGATGCAGGGTGACGCTTTGCAGCAAACTGGGCCGGTCCGAAGTGGGCAGACTGTAATTCATCACCGTGCGATTTTCCGCAATGCTGACTGCCAGTACGGGGGAAAACGGTTTTTCGTTGGAAATCTCCACGCGTTCCACGGACCGGGTCGGTTCGTGGAAGGTCACCGTCATCATCATGAAACGGGCCGACTTGTCATCGGCCCCGCCGGGTTTCAGCCGGAATTGCCATTGGGGACGGCCGGGATCCGTGCGGAGCAAAGTTGCAGAATTCAAGTCGAGTTGCTCCTGGATCCGGGGGGCATTGAAACCGGCGGAGCGGCGGCTTTTTCCTTCCGCGTAGGTTCTCAATTCATCCGCGGTGGGGGTCCGGCCGTTTTTTTGGACAAGGCTCCAACGATTGAATTCCGGTTGGCTGGCGTCGAAGCGTTCGCGCTGGCTGACGTTCCCGGCCGCAGTCAATTGGGTAAAGCTCCAGCCCCGGGGACCCTCGGCCCGGAATGTTTTCAAGCTTTCGGCCAGCTCAGGAGGCAGTGGGGCGGCTTGGAGGTGGGTGAAGAGCAGTAGCAGCGGCAGAAATTTCCACATCCGATCAGGATGACGGACCTCTACCCGGTCGCAATGAAACTGTTGAAAGCGCGCCCTGCGGAACGGATGCAGCTGCGGTCAGCGCACCGTCATGATGCGGTGGGCTTCCCGGGCGGTACGGGTGGCGATGTAGACGGTTTCACCTTCCCGTTTGCCGAGCAACTCGCGCCCCAAGGGAGATTGGGGGGTAAGGACGAGAAAGGTCTGGCCGTTGAAAGGGACCTCAAGACCACCGGCTCGCGGCCCGATCAGGTACCACGTTTTGCGGTGGCGGGCTTCGATTTCGACCAAGGCTCCGATCGCAATGGGGGCGCCGGGTTCGAACGAGGCGAGGGGAAGCGTTTGATAAAAAGCGATGTTCGCGTGGATTTCCGCCGCGAGCCGGGCCTGTCCTTCGGCCAGATAGGCGGCCTCCTGGCTGTGCATGTCGTATTGGTTTTCCGGTTTGCTTTCCTCGCTGATGGCTTCGTCCCGGGCCGACTGGGCTGCGGCGGTCTGGGTGGCCAGTTCAATGTGCAACCGGGCGAGAATTTGATCGCGGAGAGCGGACTTGTTCACTGCGGCATCGTAGGGGAGGGGAGCCGGAGGTCGAGCAGGCGTCGCACGCGTTCAACCAGTACTTTTGGACTGAATGGTTTTGTCAGGTAATCGAGCGCGCCGAGCTCAAGCCCGACGTTGCGCGCATCCGAGGTCGCCCAGGCGGAGAGAATGATGATGGGAATCGCCGCAGTGGTCGTGTCGCGGCGGAGAATTTCGCAGAGACCGAGCCCATCGATGTCGGGAAGCATCAGATCGAGCAGGATCAGATCCGGACGTTGCTCCTGGATCAACTTCAGGGCTTCGCGTCCGCAGGAAGCGGTCTGTACCTGGTACCCGGCTTTCAGCAGGTGAAAGCGCACCAGATGGGTCACATCCTCCTCATCATCGACGCTGAGCACCATGGACTGCATAGGGCCACAGGATCGGTCCACTGGACGACGAAACGATGACGTTCAGGTGACGTTCCTGTGACCATCAGCCGGTTTGTCTCCCGCGGGCAAAATAACCTCAGCAAACGCGGCGAGACGGAAAAAAATCGTGAAAGGGAGCGGAGCCCGTTTTTGTCTCGCCGGACTAATCGGGGGCTTCATCGTCAAGTCGTTCGGTTTCAGGTCACCTCAATTCCGCTCCGGATGGCCCGCAAGCTCGCTTTCATCAACTACAAGGGCGGTGTCGGTAAGACGTCGCTCATCGTCAACACCGCCGCCTGTCTCGCCAAGCTCGGCCAGCGGGTGCTGCTTTGCGATTTCGATACGCAGTCGAACGCGAGCATCTGGCTCCTGAAGCTCGATCGCTGGAATAAAATCAATGCGAATGGGGAGGGTGCGGTTTATTCGCTCTTCGATCCCGGCCGCGCCCGGTTGCGTGACATCATTGTGAAGGACGTGGTGGATGACAAAAACGGCGAAAAACCCCTGCCGGGTCTCGATCTGGTGCCGACCACCTTCAATCTCGTCGACCTTGAGAATGA
>CAMAPG010000073.1 GCA_945859965.1 Opitutus sp. GAS368
GTCGGCGCGGTCATCGGCGTCGACCTGAAAAAAGACCTCAGTGGCGTGGTCGTGCGGGTGCGCCTCGACAAGAGCGCGGCCGTGCTCGCCACCACCGCGGCGCAATTCTGGATCGTGAATCCCGAAATCGGATTCTCGGGCATCCACGGCCTCGAAACCCTGCTGACCGGGGCGCGGATCAATGTCCGCCCAGGCCAGGGAGCGCCGGCCACGCATTTCGTCGGTCTCGAAAAAATTCCCGCGGCGGAAAATGTCCGCTCCGGCCGGGCTTTCATCTTGCAGAGCGACCGGCTCGGCTCGCTCTCGTCCGGGGCGCCAGTCTTTTACCGGGAGGTCAAGGTCGGCACGGTCGAAACCAGCCGGCTCTCCGAGGACGCGACCTCCGTGCTGATCCGCATTCGCGTGGAGCGCCGCTACGCCGATCTCGTCCGCACCACCACCCGCTTCTGGAATGCCGGCGGCGCCAATTTCAAGGTGAGCCTGCTGGGCGCGCAGTTGAAAAGCACGTCACTGGAATCCTTGTTCACGGGCGGCGTGGCTTTCGCGACTCCCGATACGGCGCCGCTCGCACTCGTGGCCGAGGACAGCACGCAATTCACGCTTTCCGCCGAAGCCGACAAGGACTGGTTCAAATGGGCGCCCGTCATCGCGATCCAGCCACAGGACAGCGCGCCCGAGCCCGCCCGGCGCGATGCCGGCGTGCCGCCGGTCCTGAAACCCTAGCACGGCTCCGCTGGGTTTTGCCGCCGTGTGGGCCTGCAAAGCACGAGCCGAACATTCAACGCTCAAGTGCCCCCGGCTTTTCCTTGAGCATTGGGTGTTAAGCGTTCAACGTTGAACGTTATAGTGCGGGTGAAGAAATCGCCTTGGGTCGCCACCTCACGATTTCGCTGATTTCCTCCCTCAGACTTGTCTAGGCCGTTGTTCGGCGTCTGTAATCTGAACCGCCCCCCCCTGCGCGTTTTCGCGCTTCCCCCTCCGCCGCTGCCCTTCCGCCCATGATTTCATCCCCGTATCCCGCCGCCCGTGAACTGTACGCCGTCCAGGGCGTCGACACCGAAACCGCATTGCAACGGCTCGCGGGCATTCCGGTTTCGCTCCAGTGCTGGCAGGGGGATGATGTCGGCGGATTCGAGCACCCGCACGCCACCCTCACCGGCGGCGGAATCCAGGCGACCGGCAATTATCCCGGCAAGGCCCGCACGTTGAACGAACTGCGGGGCGACCTCGACCAGGCGTTCGCGCTGATTCCCGGGCGCCACCGCCTCAATCTCCACGCCAGTTACGCCGATTTCAGCGGCGGACGGAAGGTCGAGCGCAATGCCCTCGAGCTCTCGCATTTCCAGAGCTGGATCGACTGGGCCAAAACCCGTGGGCTCGGGCTCGATTTCAATCCCACGTTTTTTTCCCACCCGCTCGCCAACGATGGCTTCACCCTCACCCATGCTGATCCCCAGGTGCGCCAATTCTGGATCGAACACGGCATTGCCTGCCGGAAAATCGGCGCCGCGATGGGCCGTCAGCTGGGTTCCGCCACGGTGACCAACATCTGGATCCCCGACGGATCCAAGGATCTGCCCGCGGACCGCAAGGCGCCGCGGCTGCGGCTGGAGGCCTCGCTCGACGCCATTTTCGATGAGGCGCTCGATCCGTGCCATCATCGCGATGCGGTGGAATCGAAACTGTTCGGCCTCGGCTCGGAATCGTACGTCGCGGGCTCGCATGAATTCTATCTCGGCTATGCCACCAAAAACCGGAAGGTGCTCTGCCTCGACACCGGCCATTTCCATCCCACGGAAAACGTCGCCGACAAGATTTCCTCCGTGTTGCAATTCGTGCCGGAAATCCTCCTGCACGTCAGCCGCGGCGTGCGCTGGGACAGCGACCACGTGGTCTTGCTCGACGATGCGACCAACGCGATCGCGCAGGAATTGGTTCGCGGCGATTTTTTGTCCCGCACCCACCTTGGCCTGGATTTTTTTGACGCGAGCATCAACCGGATCGCCGCCTGGGTGATCGGGACGCGCAGCACGCTCAAGGCACTCCTGCTCGCGCTCCTTGAACCCACTGCCCAGCTCCGGGCCGCCGAAGCCGCGGGGGATTACACCACCCGGCTCGCGTTGCTGGAGGAAGGCAAAACGCTGCCGATGGGTGCGGTCTGGGAGGAGTATTGCCGCCGGCAAAATGTCCCGCTGGGCACCGCCTGGCTGCAGGAAGTCAAAACCTACGAGCGCACCGTCCTCGCGCGTCGTTCCTGATCCTCTCTTTCATGGCAAACGTACGCATCGGTTTGTTCGGCATCGGCCTCGCGGCTTATTGGACCCAGTTTTCCGGCCTGAAGGAGCGCCTGGAGGGTTATCTCACACTCGTGGCCGGCCGGCTCGCCCGGCCCGGGACGGAGATCGTCAACCTGGGCTTGGTGGACAATCCGGATCGCGCCTCCGCGGCCGGGCGCCAATTCCGCCGGGAAGACGTGGATGTCATTTTTCTCTACGTCACGACCTATGCGCTTTCCTCCACGATTCTTCCCGTGGTCCGGCGCGCCAAGGTCCCGGTGATCGTCCTCAATTTCGCGCCCGCCGCGGCGATCAACTACACCGAATTCAACCGCCTCGGCAACCGGACCCGGATGACCGGCGAATGGCTGGCCTATTGCGCCAGCTGCCCCGTGCCGGAAATCGCCAATGTTTTCAAACGCGCCGGCCTGCCTTTTCACCAGGTCAACGGGGTGCTCGAGGGCGACCCCGCCTGCTGGCAGGAAGTGGACGCCTGGGTCGAGGCGGCCCGTGTCGCGGCGTGCATGGCCGACAATCGCCTGGGCCTGATGGGCCACTATTACGGCGGCATGCTCGATATCTATTCCGACCTGACGCTGCAATCGACCACCTTCGGGACGCACATTGAGATGCTTGAGGTGGACGAGCTCTCCGCCTTCCGCCGTGACGTTGCCGCTCCCGCGATCGCCGCCCGGCTGCAAGAGTTCCATGCGGTGTTCGACATCCAGAAGGATTGTTCGGCGGAGGACCTGGCCGAAGCGGCCCGGACTTCGCTGGCCCTCGACCGGCTGGCCGCCGGGCATCGCCTTGGCTCGCTGGCTTACTATTACCAAGGCACAGGCGTGGCGGAAAATGAAACGACCATCAACTCCATCATCCTCGGCTCCTCGCTGCTCACCGCGCGCGGTATCCCGGTCGCCGGCGAATACGAGGTCAAGAATGCCCAGGCGATGAAGATCATGGACTTGTTTGGCGCCGGCGGGTCGTTCACGGAATATTATGCCATGGATTTCAACGACGATGTCGTGTTGATGGGTCACGATGGGCCCGGCCACATCAGGATCGCCGAGGGCAGGACAAAAGTCCGTCCCCTCCAAAGCTACCATGGCAAGGTCGGCCGCGGCCTCTCCGTCGAGATGGCGGTCAAGCATGGACCGGTCACGCTGCTCTCGATCATTGAAACCGCCGACCACCGGCTCGCCCTGCTCTGCGCCGAGGCGGAGTCCGTCGCGGGACCGATCCTCGAGATCGGCAACACCAACAGCCGCTATCGTTTCGCCTGCGGGGCCCGGGCGTTTGTCCGCCAGTGGAACTCCCATGGCCCCGCCCACCACTGGGCGGTCGGCGTGGGACATCTCACGGACAGGATTGAAAAGCTCGGCCACTTGCTGAATCTTCCGACGATCCGCGTGTGCTGAGCACCGCATCCCCCAATCCTTTTCGCGCATGCCGACCTATCATTTCGCCAATTTCCTCTGGGATGACACCAAAGCCGCCGCCCTCGATCCCGTCGGGCGCCTGATCTATCGCTCGAACCTCCTGGGTGCCGACCAGCGCATCACCAATACCGGCGGCGGCAACACCTCGGCGAAACTGGGCGAAAAGGATCCGCTGGACGGACAGCCCGCCGAGGTTCTCTGGGTCAAGGGTTCCGGGGGCGATCTCCGCACCAGCACCCGCGAGAATTTCTCCTCACTTTCCCAGGCCAAGCTGCTCGCCTTGCAAAAGCTGTATTCCGCCCGGACCGACCGCGGCCTGAAGTCGTCCGCGGAGGACCACATGGTCGGGATGCTGAACCACACGACCTTCAATCTCAATCCGCGCGCCCCCTCGATCGACACGCCGCTGCATTCGTTCCTCCCCGGCAAACAGGTCGACCACATGCACCCCAACGCGATCATTGCGATCGCGGCGGCGGCCCGCAGCGAACAGCTGACCAGGGAAATTTTTGGCGGCACCATGGCCTACGTGCCCTGGATGCGGCCCGGCTTCGAACTCGGCCTCGCGATGCAAAAAATCGCGAAGGAAAATCCGTCGGTGAAGGCGATCCTGATGGGCCAGCACGGTTTCATCGCCTGGGCGGACGAAGACAAGGCCTGCTATACCCAAACTCTCGATTTCATCGAGAAGGCGTCCGCCCATATCGAGGCCAAATATCAGGCGAAGGGTGGCGACCTCGCGGCGTTTGGCGGGGCCCAATACCAGTCGCTCGCGCCCGAACAGCGCCGCGCCCTTTTCGCCGCGGTCCTGCCGTGGCTGCGCGGCCAGGTTTCGCAGCGGAAGCGGCTCGTGGGCACGGTGCAGGATGACGAAAAAATCCTGCGCTTCGTCAATTCGCGGGAGGCTGCCCGGCTCGCCGCACTGGGGACTTCCTGCCCGGATCATTTTCTCCGCACCAAGATCAAGCCGCTCTATGTCGATTGGAATCCGCAGACCGAGGATGCCGCGGCGCTGAAAAAGAAACTCGCCGCCGGTCTGGAAGATTACCGCCGGGATTACGCCGCCTATTACACGCAATGCCGGCGGGCGAATTCGCCGGCGATGCGCGACCCGAATCCCACCGTCGTGCTGATTCCCGGAGTCGGCCTGGTCGCCTGGGGCAAGGACAAGTCCGAGTCGCGCGTCACCGCCGAATTTTATAACTGTGCGGTGGAAGTCATGCGCGGCGCCGAGGCCATCGACCGCTACATTGCCCTGCCCCAACAGGAGGCCTTCGACATCGAGTTCTGGCTGCTGGAGGAGGCCAAGTTGCAGCGTATGCCCGCGGAAAAGGAACTCGCCAGGCAGGTGGTCATCGTGATCGGCGCCGGTTCCGGCATTGGCAAGGAAACCGCCCACCGGCTCGTCAAGGACGGCGCCCACCTCGTCTGCGTCGATCTCAACCTCACCGCGGCTCAGGCCACCGCCAGGGAAATCACCGACCGCCATGGCCTCGGGATCGGCGTGGCCGGCACCGGCCTTTCCAATTGCGGCCCGGCGCTCGGGCTCGCCGCCGACGTCACCGACCGCAAATCCATCCGCCGCATGCTCGACGACGTCGCCCTCGCCTACGGCGGTTTCGATTCCATCTGTGTCACCGCGGGAATCTTTGTGCCCAGCGATCCGACAGGCCACATTCCGGACGACAAGTGGTCGCTGACGTTCAACATCAACGTCACGGGCAGCTACCTCGTCGCCGACGAAGCGTTCAAGACCTGGAAGGAACAGGGTCTCAAGGGCAACCTCGTCCTGACCACCTCGGCCAACGCCGCCGTCGCGAAAAAAGGTTCGCTCGCCTATGACACCTCCAAGGCCGCCGCGAATCACCTGGTGCGGGAACTCGCCGTCGAACTCGCGCCGCTGGTCCGCGTGAACGGCGTCGCCCCCGCCACCGTCGTCCAGGGCAGTGCGATGTTTCCGCGCGACCGGGTCATCGGCTCGCTCGCGAAATACGCCATTCCCTACCGCGACGACGAGGCGACAGAATCCCTCGTGGCCAAGCTCGCGCAATTTTACGCGGACCGGACCCTGACCAAGTCGCCGATCACCCCGGCGGACCAGGCCGAGGCGTATTTTCTGCTCGTGACCCAGCGCCTCAGCAAAACCACCGGCCAGATCATCACCGTCGACGGCGGCCTCCACGAGGCATTCCTGCGCTAACCGATAAAGGACGAACACGGAGGTCACGGAGCTCACCGAGCAAGGCCAGAGATCGTCTCGACTTAGCTCTGTGTCCTCCGTGACCTCCGTGTTCAAAACTGAATCTCTCCGATGAAACCCCTTCATTGCGCAGCCGTCGATCTTGGCGCCACCAGCGGGCGCGTGATCGTGGGCACCTGGACCGGCCGCCGCCTCGAGCTGGCCGAGGTTCACCGCTTTCCCAATCAGTTTCACTCGCTCGGCGGCCATGACTACTGGGATCTGCCCCGGCTTTGGACCGAGGTGAGCATCGGCCTGCGCGAAGCGCACCGCCGTTTTCCCCGTCTCGCCTCGGTCGGCGTCGACACGTGGGGCGTGGATTACGTGCTCGTGAACGAAACCGGCCGCCTGGTTTTTCCCGCGCACGCCTATCGCGACGCCCGCACGCAGGCGGGCCAGAAACGCCTGGGCAACACCCGCGCCGCGCTGGCCCGCATCTATGACGCGACCGGGATTCCGAATGTTTTCTACAACACCAGCCTGCAGCTCGAGGAAACCGTGAGGCGCTGCCCGGCCGTCACCGACGTCGCCACCCGCTGCCTGCTGCTCTCGGACTATTTCAATTTTTTACTCTCGGGCCGGATGGAGAATGAGATTTCCAACGCGAGCACCACCCAGCTGCTCGATGTTCACGGCACCGACTGGTCGCGGCCCGCCCTCGATCATTTCCATGTGCCACCGACGTGGTTTTCCCCTCCGCTCCTGGCAGGCGCCACCCTCGGCCCGGTGCGGGGCCTGCCTGAATTAAAGGGTGTGAAAGTCATCGCCGTGCCCGGTCATGACACTGCCTGCGCCTACGACGCAATGCCCGCCGTTCCCGGCGGCGACGATTTGTATCTCAGCGCGGGCACGTGGTCGCTGGTCGGTTTTGAAAGCGACCGGCCCGTTCTCGGCCAGGAAGCTCTGGCGGCACGTATTTCCAACGAACGCACGGGCGACGGGCGCTATCGTCCGCTGACGAATGTCATTGGCCTCTGGCTGTTGGAACAGACCTTGCGCGAGTTTGAGGCCCGCCCGCGCGGCAGCCGCGAATGGAACTCCTTGATCACGGCCGCCTCCCGGCTTCCCCGCTCCCCCACGCTGCTCGATGTGACGGATCCGGCGCTGGCCAACCCGGTTTCGATGCGCGCTGCCATCGACGCCCAGTTGATAATGAAAAAGCGGGTCGCGCCCAAGACCCTCGCGGGCTATGTCCGGCTGATTTGCGATTCCCTCGGGCAGGGCCACGCCGACGCCCAGCGCGCCTTCGAGCGCCTGGCGGGCCGTCGCTTCCAACGCATTCTCATGGTCGGCGGTGGCTCGAAAAACCGCCTGCTCTGCCAGGCGACGGCCGACGCCGCCGGAATTCCCGTTCACGCGTTCACCCTTGAAGGCACCGCCGTCGGTAACATCGGCTCCCAGCTGATCGGGCTGCGCGCGGTGCGCGATCTCGCCGCGTTTCGCGAGGTCCTCGCTCGACAGTACCGCCCAACGATCTTTTATCCTCATCCTTCAAGATGAGTACCCCCGTCCGTGTCTTGCCCGGTCCCGGGCTGCGAGTGCAACTGATGGCCACGTGCCTGTGCGACGCGTTCTACGACGACGTGGCGCGGGCGACGGTCGAAGTGCTCGAATACCTCGGCTGCCGCGTCGAATTTCCCGAGGGACAGACCTGCTGCGGCCAGCCTGCGTTTAATGGCGGCGACTGGCCGGCCTCGCGCCAGGTCGTGCGCCACACGGTGCGGACGTTCGCCGGCGACGTCCCGGTGATCGTGCCGAGCGGTTCGTGCGCCGCGATGCTCGCCCATGGGGCGCCGCTGGAATTCGAAAAGGAAAAGGACCGGCCGGAAATCGAGGAACTCGGCCGCCGGACCTGGGAGCTGGTGGATTTCATCGTCCATGGCCTCGGTCGCACCACCTGGCCCGGCCGGTATCCCGCGCGCCTCGCCTTCCACCGTTCCTGTCATTCGCGCGGCACCGCGAGCAGCGAAGCCGCCGAGACCTTGCTCACATCGCTCGCCGGAGTGACCCTCGTGCCTTTCGGCGAAGGCGAACAGTGCTGCGGCTTCGGCGGCACCTTCTCCGTCTCGTTCCCCCATATTTCGAGCAATATGGGCACGCTCAAGCTCGAGCATATCCACGCCGTCCAGCCCGATCTGCTCGTCTCCGGCGACATGAGCTGCATGATGCACCTCGGCGGCCTTTCCGAAAAAGCGGGCAAGCCCATCAAAACCCAGCACATCTCCCAGGTGCTGCGCGACGCGCTGAAAAACGGAGGCCTCCTCCCCGCTTGACCATGGCCACCCAACCCATCGATCAATTTTCCAAGCGGCTCCGTCCGGATACGAAGGCATCCGTTTATGACGGTTCGAAAAAGGGCCACGAGAAACGCACCCAGGTTCTCTTCGACCGCTTTCCCGATGCGAACCGGCTCCGGGAGATCGCCGGCGAGATCAAGCAGCACGTGGTCGAAAACCTCGACACTTACCTTCCTCAGGTCGAAGCCAAGCTTCAGGCCAACGGGGTGAAAGTCCACTGGGCCGCCACTGCCGCGGCCGCCAACGAGATCGTCCTCGCGATCATGCGCGCGCGCGGGGCGACCAAAATGGTGAAGTCAAAGACGATGGTCTCCGAGGAAACCGAACTCGGTCCCTTCCTCGAAAAAAATGGCGTCGAATGCGTCGAGACCGACCTCGGCGAATTCATCGTCCAGATCGACCACGATCATCCATCGCATCTCGTCAAACCGATCATCCACAAGAACCGGCGCGACATCGCGACCTCGTTCGAAAAGCACGGCCTGGGCGCCTACAATGATGATCCGGAGGTCATCACCCGCCGCGCCCGGGCGCACCTGCGCGCCAAATATCTCACCGCCGACGTCGGCCTGACCGGCGCGAATTTTATCAGCGCCGAGAGCGGCCGGCTCGTGCTCGTGACCAACGAGGGCAATTCCCGTTTCTGCCTGGCCGCCACTCAGTGCCACATCGCGATGGTCGGAATCGAAAAAATTCTTCCGCGCGACCACGATCTCGGGCTTTTCCTCAATCTGCTCGCGCGCAGCGCCACCGGGCAGTCGCTCACCGTTTACACCGAGTTCATTTCCGGCCCGAAGGCGCCCACCCAGCCCGACGGCCCGGAGGAGATGCACGTCATCCTCGTCGACAACGGCCGCACTGATGTCCTGGCGAGCGAGTGCCGGGACATCCTGCGCTGCATCCGTTGCGGCGCCTGCCTGAATGTCTGCCCGGTGTACCGGCAGGCCAGCGGACACGCCTATCGCAGCGTCTATCCGGGCCCGGTGGGCGCCGTGCTTTCCCCGCTGCTCGCGGGCGAAAAATTTCCCGCGATGGCTGACCTGCCCAAAGCGTCCTCCCTTTGCGGGGCGTGCCATGAGGTGTGTCCGGTCAACATTCCCATTCCCGATCTGCTCCTGCGTTTGCGCGACAAGGCCAAGCAGGAGCACGTGCCCTCGCCGGGCACACCCCCGATGGGCATGTGGTCGCTGCTGGCGTCCCAGCCCGCCGCCTGGAAAACTGCGCTCCTCGCGGGCAAGCTGCTCGATTACCTCCCCACCTCGCTGGTGCCCGTGCCGGCCCTGCGAGCCTGGGAGGGAAGCCGCTCGCTGCCCGCCTGGCGCGGCGGAAAATTTCGCCGCTGGATGCAACAGCGGACACCGGGGCCTCATCCCAAAACCCCCTGAATCATGACCGACCGCGAAACCATCCTGTCCCGAGTGCGCGGCGCACTCGCGCCGCTGAAACCGCGCGCGGCGCTACCGGAGTGGGACCATGAACTGGCAAGCCTGCGCCGGGATTTATCGGGGCAGGATTTGATGGCGGTTTTTGCCGAGCGTCTTCGCCTCGTCAACGGCCTCGCACTCACCGATCTCGCCGCTCTCGCAGCCTACCTGCGCGAAAACAAGTGCCTGCATGGTTACTGCGATCCCGACCTTCTGGCCGAATGTTCCCCTGCGCTGGGCAGCGACTTCACGGTCGAAACCACCTTTGATCGCAGTCGGGTCGATGACTATCAATTCGGGATCACCCGCGCGACGGGCGGCATCGCGGAATCGGGCACCTTGATTTTCAAGGACCATATCCGCTCGCCCCGTCTGGCGGCGCTGGCGCCCTGGGTTCACATCGCGGTGATCCGGAAGTCGGAAATTTTTACCGACATCCCGCAGGCGATCGCGGCGCTCGGGCAGGATCCCAATATTATCTGGGTGACCGGTCCTTCCAAGACCGCCGACGTCGAGGGCATCCTCATCGAAGGCGTGCATGGCCCCGGCGTTCAGATCGCGTTGGTCCTGCCCTGAGATACTGCTGCCTCCGGATTTCCGTCCGGAAGGCGTGAAAGAATGTAGCGGCGGTCTATGACCGCCGGCTCGGAAATCGGCGCTCATAGAGCGCCGCTACAGTAAACTAACCCAGTACCGGATTTCCCCGCGTCCGCTTCACGGCAGCCAGTGCGGGAAATGTTCGGCCAGATAGGCGCGGTAGATATCCACGCGCTCGTCCGGAATGCTTTCGTATGGCGGCAGGAGGCGCATCGGGAATTCGGGGACCACGATCCGGGCGCCGACTTTGTCATACACTCCGTCCATGACACCGGTGCCGGTGACCTCGATCAGCTTCTTGCGCACCGCCGCGAGCTCGCGCTCGATCGTGACCAGCGTCTGCGCATCGCGCGCGATGCCCGCTTCGAAATACCGTTTCGCCACGTTGATGTTGGTCGCGGTGATGGCCGCGAGGTAGGCGCACTCGCCGATGAGGCTGGCATACGCGTAGCCCAGGTCGCTGAGGAAAAACTGGATCGGGCACGGCGTGCTCATGATGTCGTTGATCACGAGGGTGTCCTTGGTCGTGAACTTGGCCGCGGCGAGGTTGGGAATCTCCTTCGCCAGCACCACGTAGTCCTTCATGCCCAGCACGCGGCCGCTGCGGCCGATGTTGTAATGCAAAAACGTGCAGTCCGGGAAGGTGTCACAGACCCCGTGGAAGAACTTCAGCATTTCGCGGTCGGTGAGCGCGCCCCACGGCGGCATGGCGATCTGGAATTCACGGATCCCCAGGCCATGGGCCAGGCGGACACGTTCGATGATCTCCGACATCGCCGTGCTGATCACGCACACCATCGGATGGAGGCCGGGGCCCTTCATCGTGTCGGCAAACACCGAGACGATCTCCTTGAACTGCGCGGTGCTCATCGCATAACCCTCGCCCGCGGTCCCGAAGATGTAGGTGTGCTTGATGCCGCTCTCGACGCTGAGCTGCATCTGCTTCCGGAAAATCTTTTCGGCAAATTTGAAATCTTCGGTCCACGGCACGCAGGCGGTGGTGAGCATTACACGGGGATAGCGCTTGGTAATTTTAGTCATGTGGGGGTTGGGAGAAAATAATCCGGCTTCTCTGGTAGCGGACGCCGCGCCCGATGAAAAGGTGCAAATACAACCGAGTTTTAACCACAAAGGGACAAAGACACAAAGAAAGGCAGGCAGCATAACCAAGCCAACGGCTCGACCTT
>CAMAPG010000074.1 GCA_945859965.1 Opitutus sp. GAS368
GGTCCCTGTCCGTGTCCTTGTAGCCCTGCCACTGCCCGGCGGGCTCCTCGACATAGTTGAGGCGATAGGTAAGATCGACGATTTCGCGACCGGCCTTCGCGCGCGCGGAGGCGGCGCGGGCGAACTTGCGTTCATCCAGATAGTCAACCTTCACAGCCACACCCGCCACCAGGACGCTCTCCGGCCGCGGCACCCAGGTGAAGTTCGGATGACGTAGCAGGCTGTAATAGGTGGTCAAGGCGGTGAGATAGTGACCCCACGCATCGCCGTGGCCCTGGGGGAACATGACCCGGGCATCCTTCTCGTCGATGAATCCGTCCTTGCTGATGTCACTGATATTGTAGTTCTGCTGATACGCCACCTCGCCATCGCCGAGAGTGAAGTTCCAGTAGAGATGATTGTAAACAGGTCGAGCCGCCACTCCTGCCGAGCTGTCATCGCGACCGCGCAGAAGCACCAGTTCCTCCTCCAAGGGGGAATCAAGCTGATTCTGGAACGTGAAGATAGCGGGGGCGGCGTTGCCATAGGCGCCGCCCGTGGTCCCAAATCCAATGGTTGGATCCTGCGCGTCGGCGTAGGCCTCGTTGCCCAGCAACATGTAAAAGTCCGCGATTCTCGAGACGGCCAGCAGAAGGGCGTTGTTCGCGGGGTTGAAGTTCACGGGCGGCGTCCCCTCGATGCTCAGCTTTTTTCCAACGTTCAGCACCGTGGTGTAGGCCTCGATCAAACCCACATTGTTGATGGCGTCGGCTGCGGGATTGAACGCGATGTCGCCCTCGTACCGCTGGCCCGCCTGGGAGATCATGCTGACGATCGTGCTGGACGGCGCTGAATGGAAGTCCTTCACGCGCGCGTCGAAAGGATTCAGGCCGCGGATCACGCGTTTGATGAAGCCTTCAGCGAGCAGCGGACGGGGGCTGTCCGGCGTGCCGTCAGGCCCGCCAACCCATCCCGACCAATTGGTGTCCCCGCGCACATTGTACCCACGATAGCGACATAGGAACCAATTGTCGCCCAAAGTGAGCAGGCCGCTCTCGCCGCCATCCCCGAGCGTGATGTCGTTCACGCCCAATCCGTTCTTGGGATTCGTGTTGGAGTAGAATATCCAGCCGTTCGGAGCGCTGATCGACCCGTCGGCGCCGACCTCTGGCAGAAACTTGGGGTCAAAGGTTTCTCCATCGGGCTTGTAATACCACTCAAACGTTACTTGGCCGGCGTCGCCGCCAAAATCGCTGCTGTGGCGCATCGTGAGCCGCTCGTCGAACACGCTTGAGGGATAGATCGGCTTGAGATCGCCGCGGAACGGGCCGTCCTCAATCCGGATGATGTGCAGATTGATCTTCAAGCCCAACCTGGCGTCATCGTTCTCGGCGATGGTGAGATAGCGCGGAGGAATCCCGGTGGGTGCGTCCGAGGCGACAAAGGCGGACGTGCCACGCAAAGTGAGATTGTACTTGTTGGTGCGCGCGGCGTTGTCAAAGGCAGTGCTGCCCGAGCCCTCGTCAAATCGCCAGTTCGCAAGCAGCCCGTCCTCGTACCCGTCCAACCGGAGACGCTTGAGACGATTCAGGGAACTGGCGGTGCGCGCGATGTTCCAAAAGCGGACTTCCTCAATCTTGCCCTGGAAGAACGACTCCGCGCCGCCGATCCGCGTCAGAGGCGTCGTGACCGGAGTCAGCCCATCAAATGCGGCCGTCGAATAAACCATCACCGCGTTGACGAAGACTTTGTAGATGGAGCCGTCAAACGTGACCGCCACGTGATTCCAGGCGTTCGGAGTGATCACCGCCGGCGTCGAGAAGCTGCGCCACACTTTCCCGTCGCCAAAGCCGCCGAGGAGCCGGTTGCCCTGGAAGAGGTAGAGCGATGGCGGGCGCAGCGCGGCCGCGACGTTGCCGACGACGCCGAAAATCAGATTCGAGGCCGACGCCGTGGGCCCGGGATAGAGCCAGGCTTCCTGCGTGAACACGGGGCCAATGACAATACCCGGGGTGAGATCGGCGTAGGCCTGCGATCCGTCGAGGGAGAGCGCGAAGAGCGGCTGCTCTGTCGCCGGAGGCAACGTGGACAGACCGGCCGTCAATGCCTTCGGTCCGCTGCCGAAGCTTTCAGGGACGATTCTATCCCCGACCTTGATGAGCCCCAACCGGAGACCCGGCGTCGGGTTGCCGACAGTCGAGTCCGTGGAGGCGTCGGCGTTCTGGTCGGCAGGGAGGAGGTCGACGCGATTGGGATTGCGCGTGATCTCATAAAGTTTGTCGATCATCCCCTTCCAGGTGGCGCTGTCAGAAAGGCCCTTGATCACATCGCGCTCACGGGAGCTCAGCACATTCGGCATGAGGAGCGGCTCGCCGGCGAACGAGGTGGTGTCGAGAAGCCCGGTGAAGAGGATCCACTTGCTGATGGGATCGTATGTGAGGCGGGGATACAGCGTCGGAGGCAGATCATCGAAGAACTCTTTGCCGGACCTGTTGGAGCGACGGATGGTGTCCGGGATCTTGTCCGTTCCAGTGAGCTTGTACACCCGTGTGCTTAAGGGATCGTAGAGGTGGGCCAGCGTGGATGTGGGCGCATTCGTGTCGATCAAGGGATTCCAGCCGGGGGTGAGGTCATCATAGATGATTTTGGCCGCGGCCATGTTCCGGACGCCTGGCAAACCGCCGGGCTTTGGATCCAGCAGGCTCTCGCCGATCTGCAGGATGGGAGCATCAGGCCAGACGATGCGGTAGGTCACATTCACCGGGACGCCCGGGGTCCCGGCGTCTGAGTTGAGCCCAACCAACTCCGCGGCAGGGTGGTGGTCCAGCCAAGCGACGCAGTCTCCCACGGCCGCGTCCACCTTGTTGTCGCCATTGAAGTCAAAGTCGTAGAAGAAGCCCGGCTGGAGAGGATAGAGCCAACGGATGACGACATCGGCGGGATCGCCATTCACTCCTGCGGCCCGGGCATACAATCTGCCTTTGTAATCCTCCCACCAGGGTCCCGACACGCCGGTCGAGTTGGCGCAAACGCCGAGCAGCGTGAGCGGATAGGGAGGCTGAATCTCCGTGCCCGCAGTTCCTGTGTATTGAAACGTGTAGGTGGCGTCTTCAGCCAGGACCTTATACACCTGAATGGACCATTCATCCGTGGCGGCATCCTTGTACTTCAGCAGGGCGTAGGGCTTGGAGGCTTCCACGGGAAGCACGGCATTCAGGTCGTTGCGGAGGGCGAACATCGCGTCGCCCACTCCGTCTGCCGAAGGCGCGATCAGGGCATGCTCTTCGTTGGGGTTGTATCCGGCCAGGGTGCTATCCGGCTGGTTATAGACCCTCGGACTCTTGTACGTTGGTGGCAGCGCGGAGGTACCTTTGCCGCTGGCGATCACGATTTTCGAAACCGCGTCGTCCGCCGGCCAGGACAGCTGGTAGCGTGCGGGCTTGCTTGCCCAGGCGACGCCGATCGGGTTCAATCGATACCACACCACGACCAAATCGTTGCTCACGGTGTTGTCGCCATTCGGTTCGCGGTTGACGGGGATGATCACACCCGTTCGAGTCGCTCGGCTATAGGCGCGGTCGGGACCAGCGCCGTCATAAAACGCCCGTTCGAAGAAGACAAAACCAGTCTTCTTGTTGTAGTCCTGATGACCAGGATCCCCATCAAGGCCGACGCGCGCGCCCGTGATGGTGTCGAGCCCGCTGAGCCCTCCTGCCGGTGCCGAATCGACCGCAACGTTGTCTGGGCCCTCAAACCGATACCATCCGATCAACCCGGGGGAATTCGCCGGGGGAGCCGCCTTGGCATTCACGGCGACTTCGCTTTCCGATAGCGCGCGATTCCAAGTGCGGACCTCGTCCAACGCGCCAATCAAACCGGAATCCTCCACAGCGGCGGGCGCCCCCAGAACCAGGCGCGACCTGCCTCGGTTGAAACCTCCAGCGGTCGCGAGGCCGGCGGGGAGTCCGTTGAGGAACGCTTTCAAGGTCCCCACGCTCGGATCCCAGGCAGTGGCGATGTGGACCCATGTGTAAAGGGGAATCTCCACCGTAGTGATGAACGGCGAAGTGTTCAGCCGTCCCAGCCGAAGCTGGGCATGCGTTTCAGGCCGGTTGGAGGAAACGGTCGCAACCCAGAACTGGGAGAACCCGGCGATGTCGCCCAAACTCAGGATGCCCTGCCGTTTGACAGGGGGCGCGTCAATGCGAACCCACGCCTCGATGGAGAAGGCACCGGCGGCCGGCTCCATGCCGGCGATGGTTTTCACCACGACGGAGTCGCTGCCGCCAAAGATGAGTCCGAAATCGCTCGGATTCGAGTGCTGATCGGCCAGCTTGCTCCCGATCGTGGCGGAGAGCGACCTCAGGAACTTGGGGTTGTCCCAATTCACTGTGCGCACCACGTCCAGGTGGGGTCTCTGAACAAGGGGATTCGGGCTAGCGCCCTGGTTTTCCAGGTAGTTGATCACAGAGTAGCCGACATTGAGGCAGTTGAAAGTCTTGGTGGTGAGGTCGACCTGGGCCGAGCCCCCGGTGGTCTCGTAGATGACGTTCTGAAAGGCGAAGGAGAAGCCGGACACTCCCTGAGGCTCGATCTCCACCGGGGCGCCCGCCACGTGGATGATGGGATCCTTCGGCCACACGCTGACACCCGGCACGATGATGCGGTCCAGGTTGACAACGATGTTCGTGCCTGTGCCGGATGTGTCCTGAAACGAGGTGAACCACTTCAACCGCGCGTTGACGGGGCGAACGGGATAGAGCTTCTTCTCAAAATCGCTCCACAGGAAAGCGTTCTCGGCGGTGTCCGTCACACCCCCGGACAGGATCTCAATCTCCGGCTTGCGCTCCACGGCACCCTCAGGACGGGCGATCTGCTTCCCGATCACCCACGCGGGGACGGCCATGAAGGCGCGCTCGCGGCCGCTCCGCCTGCCGGTGCCAACAATGGTGCCGCCTCGGTTGATGGCGCGGGCGGTTTCAAGACTCCACCCGCTGGAGCTGAAAACGAGGGCGCGCGAATCATAGATCAGGTCATTGAGGTCGCGCATCTTCCCCGCGGTGTGCAGGATGGCGCGCCGGAGAGTGGAGCGATCGGCTTCGCCGGCGATCTGGCCGAAGTCGTTGATCGCATAGCCCGCCGAGTAAGTTCCGCCAAGAAGTAGGCCGAGATCATTCATCACCCCGTTCTGATAGCGAAACGCGCGAGTCGGGCTCAGCGGCTTGGAGGAGAGCGCCGAGACGCCGACGATCAATCCGTCGTTGTTGATCGAATAGGCTTCTGCGCTGGTATGGGCCAAGGCGGTGAGCGTGCCGAGGTTTTGAGTGGATCCATTCCAGAGCACGGCGGCCTTGAGCCCGCTCACATTGGTGACGTAACCCACCGCGTTCAGCGTGTCGTTGACCGACCGCGCCTCTCCCCCAATAAATGTCGGGAGCAAGCCCAGATTGCTGAAATTGATTCCACTCAACAGGAACGGTCGCCGGTTTCCTAGAAACATTTGGGACCCCACGACGTCCCCATACTTGTTGATCCCGAAGGCCACGCTATCGTTGCCTGCGACTTTGCTGGCGAGACTGGTGAGCGTGCCATTCTCCCACTGGAACGCCTCACGGAGTCCCGCGGCGCTGGGCCTTATGAAACCGACCACGATGTTGCCGCCATTGATGCCATAGGCGACGCTGTTTTTGCTCCCGGGATCAATGTCCTCCGCCAAACCGGTGCCGGTCAGACCGCGGTAGAGAAGAGCCTGGCTGTCGCCGGGCTGAGTCTGCGCCGCGCCCACCGCCCAAAGCTCATCGTTGACGCCGAAACCCAAACTCTTGTTGAGATCGCCGAGATCCCCCAGGTCGATCAGCGCATACGCGGGTTTGGGATCCACGCGAACGCGGAAGGTGTTCTTGGATTGCCCGCGCGCGTCGTCCTTCACCGTCAGTTCGATGGTGGCGGTGCCGACCTGGCCCGCCGCTGGAGTAATGGTGACGGTGCGGGTCGCGGTCCCCCCTCCCTCGAAAACAATGTTGGAAACGGGAATCAACTTGGGCTCAGAGGAAATGGCGACCAAATCGAGTGCGCCCGCAGGAGTCTCAGCGTCGCCCACTGTCATGGTGAACGACGCGCCGGTGTCCTCCTCAATGACGAGGTTGGCAAGAGGAGAGTTGGTGGGATCATCGTTCAAGGCCTGGACCTGCAACTGAATTGTAGCCAGAAGGGAGCTCAGGGGAGGAACGCTCGCGTCCGTAATTCTGTAGGTGAAGCTGTCGCGGCCGTTGTAGTTAGCGGCCGGCGTATAGATCACCGGATTCTTCAGCGGATCAATCCAGGAACCGTTCAGCGCGCTGAGAGTGCCGTGGGTGGGCGCAGTGACAATTTGAAAGGTGGGGGGAGATCCCGTGACCTGGCCGAGCTCATACTCGACGTCGAAGCCGGGAAGAGAAATCGGGGTCGGAGTTTCCTCATTGACCAGATAGAGGCCAAACGCGCTGTTGGTGCTCGCATCAGCTGGAAAGGGCGAGAGCTGGGCCGTGGGAATGATGCTGCTCAAGGCGGCGCCGGGAGGCTTCCACATCAGCTGGATGATGCCCGGCCCCCCGCCCTCGAACCACTCCAAACGAAGGTCCACCTTCTGGTTCGCGAGAAGGTCGAGGGTGGTCGCGTTTGGAGTCGCCCCGTGAGTGGTCCAGTTGTCGATCGCCAGCTTTCCATCCAGGTAGAGTCTCACTCCGTCGTCAGACACCGTGGAAATCTCATAAGTTCCAGGGATCGGCGGCGTGAGAAACGATCCTCTCCAGCGCGCCGAGAAACCATCGGCATTGACCAAAGGATCAATCGGGGAGAAGCCGACATCGAAATGCACCGTGGAATCCACGCGCGCCACCCGCAACGCCGTGAGATCCGGGTTGTTGTAGTACTCGGCGGCCAGGCCCGTTTGTCCGAAAACGGGCCGATCCCCGAAGAAAGCATGCCCGAAGATCGCGGCGTTAGCCCGCCCGCGATAGGCGCTCTGATCGTAGTAGGTCAGGCCACGCCCCTCATCAAAGTTGAAGTAGGCCACCAGCTTGATGGCGGTTGTCTGGGACTTGAAAAGTGAAGGCGGCTGGAACATTCCCGCGAGAACCGTGTCGCCGTCCAGGGCCCCATCCCAGATTTGGAGATCGTCAATCATGCCCTGGAACTTGCTTTCCTTGCCGTTGGGAGAGGTCGCCAAATACAAGGGGGCGCTGCTGAAATCGAAATGAGCCGAAGGGGTGACGACCTGGCCGACTTTGAGCGCGTTCATATACAGCGTGTAGGTCGTGGTCGCGCTGTCCCACGTGGCAGCCAGATGGGTCCAACGTCCGATGGGCAGAGCCACCCCGCTGACCTGCGCCGCAGCCTGACCGCTCGGGCCGAACTGAAGGGTGCCGTCTTTGTTGAGCAGCCAGTGATGTCCGTTGCCAGTGGAGCCCACGTTAAGTATCCAGGAACGCTCCCTAGGAAGGCTCATTGGATAAACCCACGCCTGAATGGTGTGGGAGGGGCTTCCGTTGTCGAGTCCAACCGCCCCGGTCACGGCATAGCCGTCCACTCCGTCAAAGGCCGCGTCCTTCGTAAAAACGGCGATGGGAGAATCGTTCACCGACTTGACCTCGAGCGCAAACGTCGACGTGGCCGTTGCGGAACCGTCGGAGACCGTCAGCGTGATGGTCGTGACGCCATACCGCTCGGGAATCGGCGCGATCCGGGCCACCCGGGACGCGCCTCCGGTGATGGTGATCCCGTCGTTGGAAACAACGGTCTGATCCGAGGATGTCGCCGTGACGCTCAGGTTCGCCGGATCTGTCTGAAAGTCCGAGACTGTAAACACAACATCGATGGATGTGTCCTCGGGCGTGGATTGATTGCCCACGGCGGAGATCACAGGCGGGGAGAATGAAACCGTGAAGTCAGCGACTGCCGGGGGCGTGACCGAACGGAAACCGGGGTTGAAGCCATACGTGGAACGGGCCGGCCTGATGGTGTGCGCCCCCAGAAGCCCGTACAGACCCCGGAAGACGTAGTTCCCGTTCGAGTCCGTAGTGGTCGTGTAGGTGTCAGGTATGGTGTAGAAGCGGGAACTGATCGACCCAACCAATCCAAAAGAACGTGTGTCAGAGATGGTGCCAAGGCCCCAGAAAAACGACTGGCTGATGGAGAACTGGGACGCCAAGTCGCGCCGCCCGAAACCGTAGCCGAATGTGTGAGTGCCAAAGGGAGTGTCACGGTCGACGCCCCCGTAAATCATCGCCCAATCCAAATCTACGCCGGCACCGCCGTAGTTCTCAAAGAACTTCACCTGAAATGAGTGGTTTCCCACCGCAAGGTTTACGGTCGCCGAAACTTCGTTGAAACCGTGCAAGCCGTCGTTGTTAACAACCCTGCTTCCGTCGATCGTGAGGATGGATCCATCGTCTGAAGTGAGGTAAAAAACGTAGGAGCCAGTGACATCGACCCTGAAAGTTCCCTCAAAGACCGCCGCCACGCGATCGCCAGGAGAGCCACCCCAGACGCTGCTAAAAACACCGCTACCGGTGGCGCCAAAGGCGATGCTGGAAAGGCTCGCTTCAAAAGCGGGAGAAGCAGCCACGGGAATGGAATCCACCGTGCCGATGTTCGGAGCGTTCAGTGTGACCGTGACGCCGTCGGCCGGAAGACCGTTCGCGCCCAGGATGCTCCCGGTCACATCGCCATAAGGATCCCCCGTGCCTACGGTGGAGGCGCCATAATAGGCCCCCAACCCCGGGCTTCCGCCTGAGGGAGAAAGATCGGGCTGAGACGGACTGGGGCTGTCGAAATCCCAATACGCCAGAAGACTTCCATCGTTCACGTTCGGGCGGGCCATGGCCCCCGCTCGAACCTGGCCTTGGCTCTTTGCAAAACTCCAGATCCGGAGGTCATCCATCGGTCCGCTAAAGGACGCCACGCTTCCATCAAACGAGTAGCCAAAATAGATGCTGTTCTGGCTATTGAAATCGGAGGTCGCCTTGTTCCCGGACGCCACCATTACGCCGTCGACATAAAGGATCTGCCCGCCAATGCTCGTGCCATAGACATAGGCCAGATGGTGCCACACCCCGTCGCTGAAATTCTTCTGCGATGAATTGATGATCTGATTGCTCCACAGGCGCGCGTAAACATTGCCGCCGGAAAGGTAGATGGTGCGGTCTAACCCCCCGCCCGCGCCGTAAGCTGTGAACATCCCGCCATTCGGGGTGCTGGTCTTGAACCAAAACTCGATCGTGGTGTTGTTCTCCGGGATATCGAGGGCGGCATAGAACAGATTCTGGCCGCCGTTCAGCGACGCGACGCCTCCGCGCGCGATCGAGGGGGCAGCAAGCGCCAAAGCGGCGAGAACACCGGTGAGGCACAGGCCGAGCCGGGGCATGAGAGTCGAAAAAAAGCGTTTCATGGCGGGCTTCATTACGGGTTGAGTTTCGAGATTTCACTCACACGACGGATGCGGAAGGTTCCCTGAGCGGTGATGGGAACGCGATGGAGGCCAGTCACAACTTCGCGATAAACCCCCGCCAGCTCTGCGTAGCCGTAGTCAGCGCCGGGGCTTCCTCCCGGGTCGACGGCGGCGAACTCCAGGACGAAATCTCGTTTGATCTCGAAGGCCTCCTGCTTGTAGTCGTCGAACCGATCGTTGAGGTTGTCGTGGTCGGGGTGAAACTTGTGCTTGTACGGATTGGTCCTGGCGTCGGGCGAAAGAGTGATGCGGCCGCTGACGTTTGTGCCGCCTTTGAACACTCCCTGCAGCGGCAGAAAATTGTCCACGTTGTTGCTGCCGCCCAACGGCGGAAAATCAAAGCCGATCGCGCTGAAGCGTCTTCCGGCGAGACTGTCGTTCTTGAAGGAGGCGCCTTGATAGTTACGGAACTTGACCTCGTCCGTCACAAGCACCGGTTGGCCCCGCTCGAGGACGATGCTGTTCCCCTGGGCGTCCTTCCCGCGCTTGCCCACTTTCCAAAGCTGCACCACTTCCTTCAGCAGGCGGGGCGTGCCGTCCTGGTCCACATGGATCAGCACCCTCAGGCTAAGGCTCGACGACTGCGTGGGTGTGGGATTCGTGTTGATTCCGCTTCGCGTGACCTCCAGCGGGACCGGAGGATCACCCGGGTTTTGGCTCGGCCCAAACCGGTTCGTGACAAGGTTTCCCGAGTGAGGCTCGCTCACGCCGTTGACCGTTATCGTGCCCAGCCAAAGCCCGGCATGGCTGGTCTTCGCAGCGGGCACGTCGGCTAGCTCCCTAGCCCCAGCCGTGGCGACCCCGGAGGCAATGGGCGTGCGTTTGATATGCACAGGGATGAGGAAACGGATGCCCTGGTTGTCCCGAATCTCAAGCACGCTGTCGTAGCTTGTGCCGGTCATAACCTGACGACGGCCGCCCAGTTCCACAGTCGTGGCAGCCAGCGGATCAAGAGGAACGGAAAGCAGCGCGGGAAGCGCGGTCCAGACCACGCCCTTAATGGGATCTAGCCTGCTCGTGGCCAAAGGAGTCTTTGGAGGAGGGGCGAGTTCGCCGATCGTGGCGCCGACTCCGCTTTTCCGGAGATTCCTGAGCCGCAAATCATACGCGTCGGCCACCAGCCCATAATCCAGATCAGAACCGCCAAGGCTGGGGGCGAATTCGAATGGGGCCAGGTATTTCGATCCTCCCTTGGAGTAAACCCAGTAGCATACTCCGGCCTGCATCAGGTCGCCCGGGGCGACCCGTTGCCACGCCCCAGAGGCGTTGAGCCGATAGATGGGCTGAAGCTGGGACGTGGTCGAGTTGTAGTGGGCAGAGGAGTTGCGAAAGAAATCCAGGAAGCTGATTCCCACCCCGTCGTCCACGGGAAACCCACGAAGGTTGAAGGAGTCGGGGACCCAGTCGGCCGGACGGAATTCGGGGGAACCGGTCAGGACCACCGTCGCCGGGGCCGAGACACGGATCAGATAGGCACGCTGCCCCGGGATGGCGAAGAGGTTGTTGGCGACCGACTCGGGCCGGTTTGTGGGCGCGTAGCTCAGCCACTGATTGCGGTTCCAGATCGGCTCGTCCGCGTTTTGGATGAAATCCACGGCCGCCACGCGCTTCTGGTAAGTCCAGACGCTTTCCAGCGGGACGCCGGCGAAGACCGCAGCGGGGGATTTATCAACGGGTGTCACGTCAATCCACACCGCGTTCCATCCCGCGTGGAGGCTGAGTGTTTGCTGCACGAGGCCCGATGCCGAAACCCCGAGTATGGAGGCCGGCAGCAGGGACGCAAACACGAGGAACGACGCCCAACGGCGCAGTGCCAACCGGATCAGTTGTGGCTTAGGTGTCATGGGTCTTGGGGTTGAGAAATGGGGGTCTATAGCAGAATCTGTGGGTAATCCGATGTGGGAAAACGGGGTTAGGCAGAAAGCCAACGGAGATGTGAGTCGAGGGTAAGTCC
>CAMAPG010000075.1 GCA_945859965.1 Opitutus sp. GAS368
TTGACGATGTTGTAGGAAAAATCGTCGGTCTCGCCGTAGACGATGCCGCCTTTGACCCCGCCGCCAGCGAGCCAGACGCTGAAGCAGCGTGGATGGTGGTCACGGCCATAGTTGGTTTGGGTCAGCGTGCCTTGCGAATATACGGTCCGGCCAAACTCGCCGGCCCAGACGACGAGGGTCTCGTCGAGGAGGCCGCGTTGCTTGAGGTCCGTGATGAGGCCGTAGCAGGCCTGATCGGTGTCGCCGCACTGGAGGCGGTGATCGCCAGGGAGATTGCCATGCTGGTCCCAGCCGCGATGCAGGATCTGCACGGTGCGGACATTGCGTTCGATGAGACGGCGGGCGAGGAGGCAACTTGCGGCAAAGGTGCCCGTCTGCTTCACCTCCGGGCCGTAGAGGTCGAGCGTGGCCGGGCTTTCGTCGGCGAAATTGGTCAATTCCGGCACGCTCGTTTGCATGCGAAACGCCATCTCATATTGCGCGATGCGCGTCAGGGTCTCGGGATCGCCATGGCGGGACTGCGCCAGGTGATTGAACTTCGCCAGCGCATCGAGCATCGCGCGGCGGGTGCCGGAATCGACGCCCTGGGGATTTTCGAGATAGAGCACCGGATCGCCCTGGGCGCGGAGGGCGACGCCATTGTGGGAACTCGAGAGAAAACCGCTGCTCCACATCCGGGTGTACAGCGGCTGGGCGGCCCCCTTCATGGACCACTTCGGCGTGAGCACGACGAAGGCCGGCAGGTTGTTGTTCTCGCTCCCAAGGCCATACGAAATCCACGAGCCGAGACTGGCTTTGCCGGGCAGTTCGCTGCCCGTCATCAGAAAGGTGCAGGCCGGGTCGTGATTGATGGCATTGGTGTGGACCGAACGAACGATCGCAATGTCGTCGACCAGCTTGGCGGTCCAGGGGAGGAGGTCGCTGACCCACGCGCCGCTCTTTCCATGCTGCGCGAATTTGAACAGCGAAGGCGCGACCGGGAATTTGGCCTGCCCGCTGGTCATCGTCGTGATGCGTTGGCCGGCGCGGATGGAGGCGGGCAGCTCGACGTTGAACTGCGACTGCAGGCCGGGCTTGTAGTCGAACGTGTCGAGCTGCGAGGGCCCACCGTTCATGTGCAGGTAAATGACGCGCTTGGCCCGCGGGGCAAAATGGGGAAGGCCCGGCAACGCCGGATGCATGCGCTCCGGGCCCACCAAGGCGGTCGTGGCGGCGCGAAGCCGGGGCGACAGGAAATTGAGCGCCACCCCGCCCAGCGCCAGCCCCGCGCCGGCAAAAAACTGACGGCGGGTGAGATGATTCAAATAGTCGTGGCAGGGATTCATGGAAGGAGCGCCCCCGTCAGCGAACGCGGTTGAGGAGCGAACGTTTCAATTGCGGGTGACGGTTTCGTCGAGGTTGAGGAGGAGGTTGGCCACCAGGGTCCAGGCGGCGACCTCGGAGGCCGGAGCGGCCGACTTGGGTTTCGATTCGCCGTTGGTCAGCACCTTGACCGCGGCCGTCAGGTCCCGCGTGAAATGCGCGCGGTGCGTGGCGAGCGTTTCCGCGAGGAGCGTGCGTTCCTCGGCTGACGGTTCGCGGGCGGTCACGCTGCGGAAAGCGAGGGCCAGGCGTTGGGGATCGTCGGAGGTGAGCGCGAGCAATCGCTCGGCGAACGCGCGGGCCGCCTCGAAGGCCTGCACATCGTTCATGAGGGCGAGAGCTTGCAGCGGAGTATTGGAGCGGCCCCGACCGGTGCAGAGGATTTCGCGCGCCGGGGCGTCAAATGTCGTCATGCTGGGAGGGGGCGCCGTGCGTTTCCAAAACGTGTAGAGACTGCGACGATAAAGCGCGGCGCCGTGATCCTGCACATAGACCTTGGTGTTGCTGGTGCCAAAGGCGACGGCTTCCCAGATGTTGCTCGGCTGGTAGGGGCGAACGGGCGGCCCGCCGATCGCGGGCTCGAGCAGCCCGCTGACCGCGAGCGCCTGATCGCGCAAAACCTCGCCGTCGAGCCGGAGGCGCGGACCGCGGGCGAGCAGCTTGTTGGCCGGATCGAGCTCGAGCAGCTGGGGCGTGACGTCCGAACTTTGGCGGTACGTCTGCGAGGTGACCATCAGGCGGACCAGCTGCTTCACGTCCCAGCCCGTGCGCACCCATTCGCTCGCGAGCCAGTCGAGCAATTCGGGATGCGTGGGCGGATCTCCCTGCACGCCAAAATCGCCGGGGGTACGGACGAGACCGGCGCCGAAAAGTTGCTGCCAAAACCGATTCACGGCGACCCGCGCCACCAGCGGGTTCTGGGGCGCCACCAGCCAGCGCGCGAGATCGAGCCGTGTGGGACGGGCTCCGGCCGCGGTGAGCGGAGGTAGAAACGCGGGCGTGGCCGCGGTCACGAGTTCTCCAGGCTTGTCGTACTGGCCGCGGATCAAAATCGGGGCCGGGCGCGGTTCGGGGAGTTCCCGCGAAATCAGCGACGCGGGCAGGGTGAATTCATGGTGGATTTGCTCCACCAGGAGGCGGCGCACGGCATGCACTTTCGGTTCGAGCGCCCCGCGAGTCGGGCCGTAGATGAAGTCGCGGTGGTAATCGGCCAGCCGTTTTTTCTCCGCGTCGTTTTGCAGGACCGGCGTGAGGCTGATGGCATACAGCATCTCATGGGTCAGGGGAATGGGTTTCATCGCGCGCACGTCGTCGTGGATCGACAAAACCCAGGCGGTCTCGTTGAGCAGCGGATCCTCCGTCTCGTTGGGACTCGTGCAGGTCACGCCGATGTGGTCCCACCACGCGACACCATTGCTCTGCGAGAGGCGCAAGCCGGTGTACTGTTTCTTCGCCGTCAGGCCGACGGCGGTGGCCGCGATCTCCAGCCGGGCGTAGGAGCCGGCAGGTGGCAGGGGGCCAACCACGATCGCGTCTTTGACCAGGGCGGGATCGAACGCGGAGGGATCGCCCCAAATCAGGCGCTTCGTTTTCTCTTCGGAAATAAATTCCAATCCGACCGCACGCGGCGGCTGATCGGCATCGGTGTTCAGGTACACGAAAGCCTTGGCCTCGGTGGCGACCCGCAGCGGCACTTCGCCCGTCGCAAAAGTGACCGGACGATCCATGATTTTTCCCTTCAATCGCAACGCCCGCTGGCCGCCCGCGAGCGGGACGCCGCGCCCGGTGCGCCATTCCCCGGCCGGGAGCGCCTGGCCGAAATGAGCCACCGTGGGGAGGTCTCCATCCTCGGCCCAAATGACTTCGTAGGTCACCGGCTTGGCTGCCGGTTTCTTGGCGCCCTTGGGGTCTTCGTTGTTCGCTACGTCGGGAGTGGCAGCCGCCTTCTTCGCCGGTGCGGGCCCGCCTATTTTTTCGGCGCGGGCACTCAACGCCTCGTACAGCGGCGGCAGGGCTGCGGCGAGGGCGTCCAGGCGTTTCTGCTGCGCTTGATCCGCCTGCAGAACGAAAGGAGGCGGCGTGGACATACTCCCATCCCATACCCGATCCGCGAGGCCCTTGAAAAAAGCGCCCAGCGAGTAGTACTCGCGCTGGGTCAGCGGGTCGAATTTGTGATCGTGGCAGGAGGCACAGTTGGCCGTGAGCCCGAGCCAGACGGCGGCGGTGGTATCCGTGCGATCGGCGGTGTTGCGGGCCTCGGCCTCCGCTTCGATGGCGCCGCCTTCGGCTGTGGTCAGGTTCAAACGATTGTAACCGGACGCGATGAGCTGATCCAGGGTGGGCTTGGGCAGGAGATCGCCGGCGAGCTGCTGGACCGTAAACTGGTCGAAGGGCAGGTTGGCGTTGAAAGCGCGCACCACCCAGTCGCGGTAGGGCCAGATGGAACGCACATTGTCGAGGTGCAGGCCATGGCTGTCGGCGTAGCGCACGGCATCGAGCCAGTACCGGGCAAAGTGCTCGCCATAGCGGGGCGAGGCGAGAAGCCGGTCGACGGCGCGTTCATAAGCATCGGGCGCCCGGTCGGAAAGAAAGCGGTCGAGTTCGTCCCGCGTGGGCGGCAGCCCGGTCAGGTCGAGGGTCAGGCGGCGGAAAAGCACGTCGCGCGGTGCCGCGGAAGCGAACGCGAGGCCGTGGCGGGAAAGTTTGGCCGCGACAAAACGATCGATGGGGTTGCTCTGGCCGTCCTTTGCCTGGGCCGAAGCGCCAGGAACCGCCGGACGGGACACCGGCTCGTAGGCCCAGTGTTTTTGGTAGACCGCGCCTTGTTCGATCCAGCGTTTGATCATGGCGCGCTGCTCGGGTTTCAGCGGCAGCTTGTGCGAATCCGGCGTCGGCATGACCTCGTCGGGGTCCGTGCTGTTGATGCGAACCCACAGTTCGGAACGGGCCAGATCCCCCGGCGCGATGGCCCGAATGCCTTCGCGATCCTCCGTGGCCGAGGCGGCCTGGTCGAGGCGGAGCTTGGCTTTGCGGTGAGCGGCGTCGCTGCCGTGACAGGCGAAACAGTTCTCCGCTAAGATCGGCCGAATGTGTTCGTTGAACGTGATTTGCTCCTCGGTTGCGAGGACCGGAGTCGTCGCTGCGCAGGAAGCACACACCAGAAAAACGACAAAACGACGAAGGGGGGTCACAACTGATAACCGCGAGAACGCGGCAAATATTTGGGGGAGGGGGTAGCACGCAAGACCCAGGTGAAGACCGGGGCAAGCGAATGAAGACGCTGTTATATGCTCTGCGAAGCCGCAGCGTCTACGTCTTTTCAGAAGAAATTGCGCTGAAATTAACCGGCTACCGTCACGCCGGCACGGCGTTAGCGTGGACGCGTTTAAGCGCCGGCTTTTTGGCTTTTGAATTCAAACCCCCGATTTCTGGTTTCATGGCTTCCTGCTTCACATTCCAGGGATCAAAAAAGGCGGCACTTAATCTTTGACGACGTCCACTCCCCTTCGTTTGCCTCATGTCCATGACGTTTAACGAAATCGCCGCCGCCCTGCCGAAGAACGCTGTCACCCAGATCGATGGCCTGCCGTTCAAGCACCTTGCTTCGGGCAAGGTGCGCGAAATCTACGACCTCGGTGACGCCTTGCTCCTCACCGCCACGGACCGGCTCTCCGCGTTCGACGTGATCCTCCCTGACGGCATTCCAGGCAAGGGGGCCATCCTCACCCAGATGAGCAACTGGTGGTTCGCCCAGATCCAATCCGTCATCCCCAATCATCTTCTGCCCGACCAAGCCGGTGAATTTGCGCGCCGGGGCGTCACTTCGCGCGACCTGCAATTGCGCAGTATGATCGTGCGGAAACTAAAGCCGCTCACCATCGAATGCATCGTCCGCGGTTACCTCGTCGGCAGCGGCTGGAGTTCCTATCAGAAGACCGGCGACGTGTGCGGGATCAAGCTCCCCGCCGGACTGCGCCAGGCCGACCGCCTGCCCGAGCCCATTTTCACGCCCACGACCAAGGCCCCGAAGGGTCAGCATGACGAGCCGATCAACGACGCCCAGGGCGCCGCTGCCGTCGGAGCCGCGCTCTACGAAAAGGTGAAGGCGACCAGCCTCGCGCTGTACAAGTTCGGTCACGACCGCGCGAAAAAGGCCGGAATGATTCTCGCCGACACCAAGTTCGAATTCGGCACTGACGCCGCGGGAAATCTTTTTCTCATCGACGAAGTGCTCACGCCCGATTCCTCGCGTTACTGGCCCGCCGAGAGCTACGCGCCGAACCAGTCGCCGCCGAGCTATGACAAGCAGTTCGTCCGCGACCACCTGCTCGCGATCAAATGGAACCAGCAGCCCCCGGCGCCGCGTTTGCCTGCCGAGGTCATCACGCGCACGCAGGAGAAATACCTGGCCGCGCTGAAGAATTTGCTGGGCGCGTGACACCTCCGAAAAAAATTCAGGCGAATTTTTGGCGAGGCGTGCCCGTCCGATAAACCATTGGCCTTCATCAAGCCCGGCGATCATCCTCCTTCGCCGGAGCTTACGGAGGACGGGTAGACCGCCGCTACAGTACCGGCACTTACTGCATCACGCCGCTGCGGCGGATGGTGGGGGCAACGCCGTGCTGGGCGCGGAAGAGTTCCCGGCGCAGCCAGTCGAGCGCGGCATTCACGGCGCGCTGTTTGACCGTGCCGCGCGGGCCGGGGTAGCTGAGCTGTTTCGACCACACGCCCTGGGGCGCATGGAGCGCAACGTACATCGTGCCCACGGGATTGTCGCCGCAGCCGCCCGTCGGGCCCGCAAAGCCGGTAATCGCCATCGCGTAATCCGCGCCGAGCGTTTCCGCCGCGCCGGTCGCCATCGCCACCGCGTTTTCCGCGCTGACGGCCCCATGCTGGAGCAGCAGGCATTCCGGCACATCGAGCAGCTGCATCTTGGCGTCGTTCGAATAGCAGACCACGCCGCCGGCAAAAAATTTCGCCGCGCCACAGATGTCGGTGAACGCATTGGCCAGCAATCCGCCGGTCGCGGTCTCCGCCACCGCGAGCGTCTTTTCCTGGGCCCGCAGCAGATCGGCGCACACTTTCGCCATCGAATCGTGGCCGTAGCACATGAAATCCTCGCCGAGCAGCTGCACGCATTCGGCGGCGATGCCTTCGAGTTCGGCCTGGGAAAGTTTTTCGTCGGGCGAGCTCAGGCGAAAGTCCACCTGGCCCTGGTGCGCGCAGAACGCGACGCTCAGCCCGGCCGGATGCCGATCAAAGATTGGTTGCAGGCGGGTCTCGAGCGAGGACTCGCCGATCCCGGCCGTGCGCACCTGCACGTAGGCCTCGCGCTCAAGCAACAGGCCGCGCGCGGCCAGACGCGGCAGGACCTGTTCGACAAACATCGGCTGCAGTTCATTCGGCGGGCCGGGCAGCATGCACAGGATCTTGCCGTCCTGCTCAACCCAGAGGCCGGGCGCCGTGCCGTTGGCGTTGGGCAAAACGTCGCCGCGTTCGAATTTGTACGCCTGCTTGAGATTGTTCGCGGTGATCTTGCGCCCGAGGTTCGCAAACCGCTCGGTGATCGCTTTTTCAATCGCGGGATCGAACACCAGTTGCTGGCCCAGCACCGCCGCCACGGCTTCCCGGGTGCGGTCGTCACAGGTCGGCCCCAAACCGCCGGTGGTAATAATGACGTCCGCCGAGCCCCAGCTGTCCCGAACCTGTTTCACGATCGCATCCGCTTCGTCGGTGATGGTCACGTTGCGCTGCAGCGCCACCCCGCGGCGGCCGAGTTGCGCGCCGATGAAAGTCAGGTGCCCGTTCGCCGTCAGCCCAAGCAAAAGTTCGTCCCCGAGCGTGAGCAGCTCATAGCGGACTTGGGCGACTGATCGGCGCGGCTGGCCGGCGTTGTGGGGAGAAACCATACTTGCGAGCAGTGAAATTAGGCGGATTCTGGAAAAATGCCAGCGATGGAACCGGTAAACCTCAAGGAGAAGCTGCGGCGGCTGCCGGACAAGCCCGGTGTCTATCTGATGAAAGACCGCTTGGGGCGAATTATTTATGTGGGTAAGGCGAAAAGTCTCAAGAAGCGGGTTTCCTCCTATTTCCAGCCCTCGCGGGCCTTCACGCTGCAACAGCCCAAGATCCGCGCGCTGATCGAGCTGATCACCGATTTCGATTCGTTCGAGGTGAAGTCCGAGCCCGAGGCGCTTTTATTGGAGGGCAAGCTGATCAAGCAGTGGCGCCCGCGCTACAATACCGACTTCACCGACGACAAGCGCTTCCTGCTCGTGCGGGTCGATCTGGGCGAGGAATTGCCCCGCTTCCGTCTCACCCGGCTGAAAAAAGAGGATCGTTCGCGGTACTTCGGGCCTTTCGCGCACAGCGGCCTGTTGCGCAAGACGCTCGCCCAGATGCGCCGGCAGTTCGGGATTCTGCTCGGCGACGCCACCCCGGAGCGGCAGCCCGACGGCACCTGGCAGCTTTACAACGATGTACGCCAGGAGCTCTACGGCTTTCCCAACACCGTCAGCGCCGAGCAGTACCGCCGGCGGGTGGAGGACGCCTGCACGTTTCTCGAGGGAAAATCGCGCGAGTGGCTGGAAACCCTGCGGATCGAGATGACCAAGGCCGCCGGGCGACAGGAGTTCGAAAAAGCCGCCGAGCTGCGCGACGTGGTGTTCGCGCTCGAGCGTACGCTGGCCAAGACCCGGCGTTTCGAGCGTTCCGATCCCACGCGCCCCGAAGTCGATTCCGAGGCCGCGGCCGCGCTCGGCCAGGCGCTCGGCCTGCCCACCCCGCCGCGCACGCTGGAGTGTTTCGATATCTCCCACATCTCCGGCACGTTCGTCGTCGCCTCGATGGTGCACTTCGCGGACGGGCGGCCCGACAAAAACAACTACCGGCGTTTCCAGATCAAAAGTTTTGTCGGCAACGACGATTTCCGCGCCATGGAGGAAGTGGTGGGGCGTCGATACCGGCGGCTCGCGGAGGAGAACCTCCCCTTCCCCGACCTGGTGGTGATCGACGGCGGACGCGGCCAGATCGGCGCGGCGCTGAAGGCGTTCATCGCCATCGGCCAGACTCCGCCCGCGCTCATCGGCCTCGCGAAGAAACACGAGACGATCATTTTCCCCGACGAACGGCGGCCGCTCAACCTGCCGCTCAATCACCCCGGACTGAACCTGCTCCAGCGGCTGCGCGACGAGGCGCATCGTTTCGCGAACACCTACAACGCCACGCTGCAGTCGAAAAAAATCCGCGAGAGCGTCCTCGACGACCTCGCCGGCCTGGGCGCCGTGCGCCGCGCCGCGTTACTCGCGCACTTCGGCAATATCGACCGGCTCCGTGGCGCGAGCGTCGAGGAAATCCGCGAGGTCGCAGGCTTCGGCCCCAAGCTCGCCGCCGAGGTTCAAACCTTCCTCAACCGTCCTCCGACTCTTCCAAAATCCGAGGAGCTTTGAACACGGAGGTCACTGAGGGCACGGAGGGATTTCAATCCTCATTCTCGGTGTCCTCCGTGACCTCCGTGTTCAACCCATCCCCTTCACTGGATGCCTACCGCTTGAACACCCGGTCGGCGAAATCGAGATACTGCGCCCAATCGTAGGCCGTGATGTCGTGCTTGCCGGTGCGCATGTGGTAGGCGAGCGCCTCACCTTGCACCGGATGATTGACCGCCGGAAATTCCGCCACGCCCAGGCCCCCGCGGCCGAAGAGGCGGTAAACCGGCTCCGCGCCTTTCACGCCCAGGAACTCGCCGCGCGGGTCCGCCCACTGGTCCTCCTCCGCGCTCGCCACGTAAACCGGCCGGGGTGCGCACAGCGCGATGAGTTCATGCTGATCCACGGGCAGCGCCTCCACCCGCCGGTTGTAGGCGCGGAAACTCCGGCTGAACCAAAAGGGGAAGGCGATATTGATGTCTTCGACCGTCTGCCCGTACTCGCGCCGGCTGAGCTTGGCGCCCCCGCAGCCGGAATCGTTGGAAATCACGAATGCGAATCGCTCATCCTGCGCCCCCGCCCACAGCGCGGTTTTGCCCAGGCGCGAATGGCCGTGCAATGCGACCCGGCGGGCATCGATCTCCGGATCTTCCGCGAGCACATCCATCGCCCGGCTCAGGCCCCACGCCCAGATTCCGATCGCGCCCCATTCGTCCGGGCGGCGTTCGTCGACCGCCCCCGTGCGAAAGAGTGCACCCACATCGCGGGTCAGTCCCGCGTCGCGGTCTTCGCACAGGTCGCCATAATACACCGTCGCCGTCGCATAGCCGTGCGCAATCACGGTCTCGACGTTCCAGCGCGACGCGTGCGCCCCGCGGGTGCCTTCCGTGGCGCGGTTGTCCACGATCTTCTGCTCGGGCGCGGTGCGCATCCAGGCGGGTGACAGCGCAATGCCCGGGTCGGAGTTGACGCAGTTGTTGCCGAAATAATTCAGCCCGAGAAATGTTGGCCAGGGCGCATGGCGGCCCGCGGCACCAGCCGGTTGGTAAACCAGCAGGTGCATCTGCGGGCCGTCTTTTTTGTCGGTGAACCAGACGGTGATTTCCTTGCGCACCGCCTTTCCCCCCAGCGCGGCCCGATCGACCGAAGTGACGGCCCAGTGCATTTTTTCCGGACGGCCCGCCGGCGTGCGGCCGTAGACTTCACGCGCAAAGTGCTCGAGCAGTTCCGGCCGGCGCCGGGTTTGCCAAGTCGCGGCATCGCGCACGGGCGTGCCATCGTTCGTGACCAGCGGATCCGGCAGCACATAAGGCCGCACCTTGGTTTCATCGTAATTGGGCACCGGGCGCTGGACCGAAGCGGCCACACCGGCCGTGGCCAGCACACTCAGGAGCAGGGCGGAGAAAAACGGGGGCATCGCTCCACTCTGGCAAAACGCCCCACGCATGCAATGCCGGGTCATCTCTCATTCCATGCACCGGACTTTTGAACACAGAGGTCACTGAGAACACGGAGGGATTTAAGCCCTCACTCTCCGTGGACTCCGTGACCTCCGTGTTCAATCACCCACATTCCGCTGGGAAACCGTTTTTCGATGACTACACTTCCCGTCGGCATGAATACCCCACTCCGTCTCGCCTCGTTCTTTTCCGCCGCCGTTTTTTTTGCCGGGCTGGCTCACGCCGACGTCACGCTGGCCCCGCTCTTTACCGATCATGCGGTTCTGCAACGCGACAAATCCGTGCCGGTCTGGGGCCACGCGCAGGCCGGGGAAAAAATCACCGTGACGTTTGCCGGTCATACCGTGCAAACGACGGCCGGCGCCGATGGACGCTGGGTCACGTCGTTGCCCGCATTGGAAGCCAGCGGCGAAAGCCGCGACTTCGTGGTCACCGGCAACAACACCGTGACCCTGAGCGATATCGTGGTCGGCGAAGTCTGGCTCTGCTCGGGTCAGTCGAACATGGCTTTCATGGTGCGGCAGGCGCAAAACGCTCCGGCGGAAATCGCCGCCGCCAACTTCCCGCTCATCCGCCAGGTCCAGGTCGAACGCGCCGTCGAGACCGCGCCCGTCGAAACGGGCAAAACCAAGGGCTGGCAGGCCGCGACGCCCGAAAAAGTCGGGGAATTTACCGCCGTCGGGTATTACTTCGCCCGCGATCTCCACCGCAAACTGGGCGTGCCCATCGGACTGATCAACAGCTCGTGGGGCGGAACGCCGGTCGAGTCGTGGATGAGTCCCGCCGCAGTGGCGAGCCAGGCGGAATTTTCCGTCATCACGGAACGCTGGCAGAAAAAACTCGCCGAATATCCGGAGAAAAAAGCGGCCTATGATCTCGCGCTGCCGCCCTGGACCGAGGCCGAGGCAAAAGCGAAGTCCGCCGGCGAAACACAGTACCGGGCCTTCCTCAAGGCCACACCCAAGCCGATCGCACCGCTCGGCCAAGGCAGTCCATGGACGCCCACCAGTTTGTTCAACGGCATGATCAATCCGCTGCTGCCTTACGCCTTGCGCGGCGCCCTCTGGTACCAGGGCGAAAGCAATGCCAACCATGCCGA
>CAMAPG010000076.1 GCA_945859965.1 Opitutus sp. GAS368
CATAACACGACACATGCAGGGCGCCGTCCTTGCCAATGGTGATGTCGCCGAAAGGAGCGTACCGGTTGTAGCCCTCCTCCGCGGCGGGAAATTCCTTGAGCCGGGTCCAGGTGCGGCCGCCGTCGCTGGAGCGGCAGACCCAGATGGGAAGCAATTCGGAGCGGAACCGGGGCTGCGGCGGCTGGTTGGCCTTGGGGTTGTCCGAGAAGCCCGAGCTCAGCACGATCAGGTCGCCGTTCTTGGCCAGCCCGGCGGCCGCATGGAGGCGGTTGGTTCGTGGATCGTGTGGGGCGGCGATGCCGCGCTTCTCCCAGAAGCGGCCGTCCGGGCTGCCCCAGACTTCGATGGAGCCTTCCTCCTCGCCATGCCTGAAGCCCGGGGAGATGGGTCGGTTGTGGATGGCGGCGGTGATCGAGCCGTCGGGCATCACGGTGAGGTTTGGCCAGGCGCAGACGTTGTCGATGGCCATGTAGCGCTCGACGGTGCCGGTGAGGGGAAGCTCCTGCGTCTGCCCGGCGGCGGGAAGGATGGGGAAGGCAAGCAGGAGGAAGGGAAGAAGACGGGAAAAGATGCGCATAGGGGTCGTTTTTCCTTGGATCTCGGACGGGGCAGCCGGTTGGCTGCAACGCGATCACCGCGGGGGGCGGTGATTTGCGGGGATACTAGGCCGTCCGCCGAAGGGCGGGACAGTCCTTACGGCTGAGTTCTTTTTGAGCGCAGGGCCATCCTTGATGCCCCGCCCGGCAATCCACCCGCTAAACAAGGGGCGGGATTGCCTGCAGGCATGAGCTTGTCCCGGGGTGGATTCAACGCGGAGCAACACCGGCGAACCGCAAGAGTTCGACTCAGGGGTTTGAAGCCGGCGGGGTCCAGATCACGACGCCCATGTGATAACGGGTGTGATTCTCCGCGCTGGCGGAATAATAGGCGGTGACGATTTTGCCGTCAGGTCGCTGGAGGCTGCTGGGGTAACCGCAGTCCCGGCCGATGGCCTCGGCGAGACGGATCGGTGCGCTCCAGGTCCTGCCTTCGTCGCTGCTCAGCTTGGCCTGCACGCCAAACTGGCCGACGATGCGATCGCCGTAGCTCAGCAGCAGGCGGCCATCCTTTAGGCGGACGAGATCGCCGGGCAGCTGATGTTCATCGGTAACGCGCTGGGGTCCTTCCCACGTTTCGCCGTCATCGTTGGACCGGAAAAGTTCAATCACCCGCGTCACTTCGCTGCGTGCCGCCGCGAGCCATTTCTTTCCGCCCAGATGAAGCAGCGCGGTTTCATTGTTGGCCGGCCCGATCACCGAGACGGCGCGCCACGTCCGACCGTCATCGTCGCTCCGCAGATGCCAGGCGTACTGCTTTTTTTGCTGGCTGCTTGAAATTGACGAATAAGCCGAGGCATGGAGGGCGCCGTCCGTGCCGACAACGATGTCGCCGAAAGGAACGAATCGCGACCAACCCTTTTCCTGCGTCGCGAACTCCTTGAGTTGCGTCCACGTGTGGCCGCCGTCGCTGGAACGGCAGACCCAAGGGGGCAGCCCGGCGTCGCGGAACCGGGCCTGTTTCGGGCGGCCGGGCTGCTGGATGTTGCTGAAGCCGCTGCTGAGGACGATGAGGTCGCCGTTTTTCGCCAGGCCGGCCGCGGCGTGCAAACGGTTGGTCTGGGGATCGTGGGGTGCAGCCACCCCGCGTTTTTCCCAGAAGCGCCCGTCTGCACTGCCCCAGACCTCGATCGAGCCCTCCTCCTCGCCGTGTTTCAGGCCCGGGGCAACGGGACGGCTGTAGATGGCGGCGGTAATCGAACCGTCGGGCATGGCGGTGAGGTTCGGCCAGGCGCAGACGTTGTCGATGGCGATATAGCGCTCCACCGCGTCGGTGGGCGGAATTCCTTGCGGGGAGGCGGCGGCCACGCTGCGGCCGGCCGTGGCGAGGGTGGCCGCGATCGCCAAAAGCGGGAACAGGGCGTGCATATTCATGGGTGGATCAAACGGGGGTTTGGATGACAGAGGTTTTGGGTAATTCCGACTCTGTGTCCTTTGCGGCTCTGCGTGAACCTTTCCGGATCCATTCGGTATTTTTCACAGAGACGCAGAGTCGGGCGGCGAAATCAGGGATTCGCAGCGGGGGCGGTCCAGATCACGACGCCCATGTGGTAGCGGGAGTGATCCTGCACGCCGGCGGAATAGTAGGCGGTGACAATGGCGCCGTCCGGCCGCTGCACGCTGCTGGGATAACCGCAGTCGCGGCCCAGGGAGTGGGCGAGGCGGATCGGGGCGCTCCAGGTTTTGCCTTCGTCGCTGCTGAGCTTCGCGAGCACACCGAACGGCCCGTTGTCGCGCTCGGAGCGGTTGCCATACGTCAGCAGTAGGCGGCCATCCTTGAGCCGCGCCAGATCGGCATTGAGTTCATGATAGCCCGTGACGCGCTGCGGACCTTCCCAGGTTTCGCCGTCATCGTTCGAACGAAACAAGTCCATCGCCCGATCGTCTTCCTGGCGCGCCGCGGCCATCCATTTTTTGCCGCCGAGGTGAAAGATGGACGTTTCGTTGTGCTGCGCACTGATGACGGAGTTCATGCGCCAGGTCCGGCCATCATCGTCGCTGCGGAAATGGGCGACGCGAAAGTCCCGGTGCACGCCGGGGCCGGAGGGTTGGTTGTCCTTGCCCTGGTAGCACGACGCGTGAAGGGCGCCATCCGCGCCGACGATGATGTCGCCAAACGGAGTGGGCGTGGTCCAGCCGTCATTGCTGGCCGGAAACTCCTTGTTCTGAACCCAGGTGTACCCGCCATCGTTGGAGCGGCACACCCATGCGGACATTTTCAGATCGCGAAAGGGCGCCTGCTTGGGCCGCCCGGGCTGTTGCTCGTTGCTGAAGCCGGTGCTGAACGCGATCAAGTCGCCGTTCTTCGCGAGTCCCGCCGCGACGTGCATGCGATTGGTGTTGGGATCATTCGGGGCGACCACGCCGCGCTTCGTCCAAAAGCGGCCGTCCGGGCTCGCCCAAGCTTCGATTGAGCCTTCCTGCAATCCATGGCTCGGCCGATTGAAGATGGCGGCAACGATCGTCCCGTCCTTGAGGACGGTCAGGTTCGGCCAGGCGCAGACATTATCGATGGAGATATAGCGCTCCACTGCGCCGGTGAGCGCGACTTCCTTGGGAAAATGCGGGGTGGCCGCCTGGACCGCGGCGGTGAACGAAAACAGGGTGAGCAGGCAGGCAAACAATTTTGGGGTATTCATGGGGAAAAGGAAACGAGTGGTGAGGGGGATTGGGTTCGAAACTGTGGGCGGGGTGAGGGCACCCCGCCCACATCATGATGAGCTGCTTAAGGTGCGGGCGGGGTCCAGATCACCACGCCCATATGAATGCGGGTGTGGTTCGATGCGCCGCGGGAATAGTAGGCGGTGACGATTTTTCCGTCCGGGCGCTGGATGCTGCTCGGATAACCGCAGTCCCAGGATAGGGAGTCGGCGAGACGGATGGGTGCGCTCCACGTCCGACCGTTGTCACTGCTCAATTTACCCAGCACGCCGCAGAAGTCTTGGATGCGGGTGCCATAACTCAGGAGCAGGCGGCCGTCGGCGAGGCGGACGAGATCGCCGGGGACCTGCTTGGCTTCGGTGACAGCCCGGGGATTTTCCCAGGTCGCGCCGTCATCGGCCGACTGGAAGAGATCGATCATTTGGGGATCCACCGTCCGCGCTGCCGCGAGCCAGCGCTTCCCACCGAGATGGAACAGGGACGTTTCATTGTGGCGCGGGCCGATCACGGAAGTCGTCTTCCAGGTGCGGCCATCGTCGTCGCTGCGAAAATGCCAGGCCTGGTTCTCCTTTTTCTCCTTCGCGGTGTTGGAGGTGTAGCAGGTCGCGTGGAGCGCGCCGTCTTCACCGATCTTGATATCGCCAAAAGGAACGAACGTATTCCAGCCCTCGGGTGGAGCCGGGAACTGCTTGAGCTGCGTCCAGGTCCGGCCGCCATCGCTGGAACGGCAGACCCAGGCGGGCAACAGGCGGTCGCGAAACGGCAGTTGCTTGGGCCGGCCGGGTTGCTGCACGTTGATGAAGCCCGTGACGAGCGCGAGCAGGTCGCCGTTCTTCGCCAGGCCGGCAGCCACGTGCATGCGATTGGTGTCGGGGTCATTGGGGGCCACCACGCCGCGCTTTTCCCAGAACCGTCCATCAGGACTGGCCCAGGCCTCGATGGCGCCCGCTTCCTGGCCGTGGGTCGGACGATTGAAAATGGCGGCGACGAGCGTGCCATCGCGCAGGACGGTGAGATTGGGCCAGGCGCAGACGTTATCGATGCCGATATAGCGTTCGACGGTGCCGGCGAGTGCCGTTTCGGCCGGCGGGTTGGAAGTGGCGGCCAGCGTGGCCGCGGCGAAAATAGACAACAGGAACAGGGTGAATGAACGGGGGGTAATCATGGAATAAAGGGAGGAGCAGGGCTATGAATCGGTGGGCGGGGTGAGGGCACCCCCGGTCGGCGGAATCTTTCTCGTTCTCTTTCGTCCGGGTGGTGGGAGAGTTCGGTTCGGCGGAAAATAACGAGAAAGCGAAAGAGGAACGAGAATGAATTTTCGGAGGGGAACCCGCCGACGAGGTTACGGGCTTGGCGGAGTCCAGATCACCACGCCCATGTGGACGCGGTTGTGGCCGGGGGCGCTGCGGGCATAATAAGCGGTGACGATTTTCCCATCCGGCCGCTGAATGCTGCTGGGATATCCGCAATCATATTCCAGGGACTCCGCCAGGCGGATCGGGGTGCTCCAAGTCCGGCCTTCGTCACTGCTGAATTTGCCGAGCACGCCGCAATGGTCCGTGATGCGGGTGCCATAGCTCAACAGCAGGCGGCCGTCGGCGAGGCGGAGGAGATCGGCGGGAATTTGCTTGGCCTCGCTCACGTTTTCGGGGCCTGCCCACGTCGCGCCGTCGTCGTTCGAGCGGAACAAGTCGAGCTGTTGCGGACCGATGGTCCGGGCGGCGGCGAGCCAGCGTTTCCCCTCCAAGTGCAGGAGCGCTGTTTCGTTGTGGCCGGGGCCGATGACCGAGATGATGCGCCAGGTCCGGCCATCGTCGTCGCTGCGGAAATGCCAGGCGTGATCCTCTTTTTTCGGATCGTCCGGCTTTTGGGCGTAGGCCGAGGCGTGCAACGCCCCGTCTGCGCCAGCCTTGATATCGCCAAAGACGAAGAACGGCCCGAAGCCTTCCGGGGGCGAGGGAAACGGGTTGGTGTGGGTCCAGGTGCGCCCGCCATCGCTGGAACGGCAGACCCAAGGTGGCAGAACCCGGTCGCGGAACGGCAGTTTCTTGGACTGGCCGGGCTGCTGGAGGTTCGTGAAGCCGGTGCTGAGCATGACCAAGTCGCCGTTTTTGGCCAACCCGGCCGCCACGTGCATGCGGTTGGTGTCGGGTTCATGGGGAGCGACCACGCCGCGCTTCTCCCAAAAGCGGCCATCCTGGCTCGCCCACGCCTCGATCGAGCCGGCCTCCTGACCGTGGCTGGGGCGGTTGAAGATGGCTGCGATGATCGTGCCGTCTGGCAGGACGGTGAGATTGGGCCAGGCGCAGGCGTTATCGATGCCGATGTAACGTTCGACGGTGCCGGTGAGAGCGGTCTCCGGCCCCGCGTTTACCGCGGGAAGCAGGGCGGCTGAAGCCACGAGGGTGACGAGTAAGAGCCACTTGGGGGTATTCATAAGTGAAGGGTGGTTTGAAATCCGGCGGAGGCGCAGAGAATGGGGACGGTGGAATCAGGGATTTGGGGCGGGGGCGGTCCAGATCACCACGCCCATGTGATAGCGGGTGTGATTCGCGACACTCGCGGAATAGTAGGCGGTGACGACCGCACCGTCCGGCCGCTGGATGCTGCTGGGATAGCCGCAGTCGCGCGCGGCCGAATGCAGGATGTGAACGGGAGCGTTCCAGGTTTTGCCTTCGTCGCTGCTTAACTTGGTCCAGACACCGTACTGGTCGGCTTTGACGCGATTGCCATAGCTGAGCAACAGGCGGCCGTCTTTCAACCGGGCGAGATGGGCATTCACCTCCTGGGGTTCAGTTACCCGCTGCGGTTCCTGCCAGGTTTTGCCGTCGTCGTCGGAGCGATACAGATAAACGGCGTCGCTGCGAGCGGCCGCCAGCCAGCGCTTGCCGCCGAGATGGAAAAGATCGGTTTCATCGCTCTTGGGTCCGATGACCGAGATCCGCTGCCAGGTGCGGCCGTCATCGTCGCTGCGAAAATGCCAGGAACGGTGGCCGATGCGCTTGGTGCTCTTGCCCGGCTCCGCGAATTGGCGGGCATAAAAAACGGTGTGCAGGGCGCCATCTTCGCCGACGAAGATATCGCCGAACGGAACATACTCGGAGAATCCCTCCTGCGGCGCCGGCAACGCGTTTTTATATTGAATCCAGGTGCGGCCGCCATCGCTGGAGCGACAGACCCAGGCGCGGAGAATGGCGTCGCGAAACGCCGCTTCCTTAGCCTGGCCGGGCTGCTGCAGATTGCTCCAACCGGAGCAGGCGACGAGCAGGTCGCCGTTTTTGGCCAGGCCAGCCGCGACGTTCATACGGTTGGTCGAAGGGGCGTTCGGGGCCGGGATGCCGCGCTTTTCCCAGAAGCGTCCATCCTTGCTGGCCCAGCATTCGGCGGCGCCCTCCGTTTGGCCATGGGTCGGCTGGCCGAAAATGGTGGCGACGATGGTGCCGTCGGGAAGCACGGTGAGATTCGGCCAGGCGCAGACATTATCGATCGCGATGTAGCGTTCCGTTTTATCGGCGGGAGCGCCTGCTTTCGGAGCCGTCGTTTGGGCGGTCAGGGCGAACGGGGTCAGGAGCAGTGCAAGCGCGAGCACGGCGAAGGAGCGATGGCGGGGGTAGTTCATCGCGGACATGAAAGCCGAATTCGGCGCGGTTGGGCGAGAAGGAAGATCGTTCGCGAGTCTTGCGATTTTGCCGGCCTTCCGCCTGCCTTTTTTGTCCAACCCGCCTTGGCCTTGTCTGCGACGGGTCACGTTCACCCCCACATTTGGAAAACCATGTCCTACCCCCGCTGTGATTTCCGCCATCCATTGAACCGATCGCGCCGCATCGTTTTGGGCGCGGCCGCTTTGCTCGCGGCTGCGTGGCCGTCGACTGCTGGAGCCGCGGCCGTGCCCAATGCGAGCGATCGCTATGATATCCGCCAGGAAATTTTTCCGCTCCCGCCGGCCCGGGAAATCTTTGCGTCGACTTATTACACCCACCCTCAAGGCCTCGACCTGATTTCCATCCATCAATCCTCGCCCCGGTCCGACACGGTGGACGGCGTGTTTTCCCGGCGCTCCTCCGATAATGGCCGCACTTGGTCGAAGCAGGAAAACGTCTGGGTCGAAGGCAAGGCGGCGCAGAAGGGCATGCACCGGCGGTTTGAGAAAGGCAGTTTCCTCGACCCGAAAACCGGCCGCTTTATCAGTTTTCGCAACGAGGCGGACCTGCCGACCGACGAACCGCTCGAAGGGATGCGGCAGTGGAAGATGCATTACCGGGTTTCCGAGGACGGCGGGCGCACTTGGAAAGTGGATGAACCGATCATTCACCGCGGCGCCGAGTATTCCGCCGCCCATCCGCTGCCCAATGTCTGGGTGGGGAAAAACTGTTTCATGATTGGGGACCTCGGATCGGAGCCGATCACGCTCGCGGATGGCACCCTCCTCGTCCCGATCCAGATCAGTCCCATCGGACCCGACGGCGTCTATTACAATCCAGGCGGAGGATTTACCTACAGCGATGCGGCGGTGTTGCGGGGACGCTGGACCGCCGGCGCGCATCTCGAATGGGAGCTGTCGGCCCTGGCGAAAGGCGATCCGGCTGTCAGCACCCGCGGCACGCTGGAACCCACCATCGCACAGCTGACCGACAAGCGGCTCATCATGGTCATGCGTGGATCGAACGACAAAAAACCGCAGCTGTTTGGCGGCCGTTGGGTTTCTTTTTCAAACGACGAAGGCCGGACGTGGACCAAACCCGAATTGTGGACGTATACGAATGGGGAGAAATTTTTTTCCCCCAGTTCGTGTTCGCAGCTGGTGACGCATTCGTCGGGCCGGTTGTTCTGGCTAGGGAACATCACACCTCAGAACCCGGTGGGAAACCGCCCGCGCTATCCGCTGGTGATTGGCGAAGTGGATCGGGCAACCGGACGGTTGCGCGAGGAAACCGTTGCCATCGTCGCCGACCGCCGGCCGCAGGACAGCGAGCAAATCACCCTGTCCAATTTTTATGCGCGGGAAGACCGTGAAACCCGCGAACTGGTTCTGCATCTGAGCCGCGGGGGACAGCCCTATCTCTACCGGATCAAAATCAAATAAACCACCGAGGATCGTTTTGTGTCTTTGTCCCTTTGTGGTTCAAATCCGATACTCCGGAGGATTGAACCACAAAGGGACAAAGACACGAAGTCCGAGCCAGAGAGTTAGAAGCTGATTCCCGCTTTGTGTTTACGGATTTGTGGTCGCTGCCGGTGCAGTCCAGAGCACCACGCCCATGTGATAGCGGGAATGGCTGGAAGAACTCGCGGAGTAATAGGCGGTGACAATGGTGCCGTCGGGGCGTTGGACGCTGCTCGGATAACCGCAGTCCCACGTGGTCGTGTCCGCTAGACGGATCGGGGCACTCCAGGTTTTGCCTTCATCGCTGCTGACTTTTGCGAGCACGCCATATTTGCCTTCGATGCGATTGCCGTAGCTCAGGAGCAGGCGGCCGTCCTTCAGTCGCGTGAGGTGGCCATTGAGTTCCTTCTTCTCGGTCACGCGTTGCGGCCCCTGCCACGTTTCGCCGTCGTCGTCGGAGCGGAAAAGCTCGACCGCACCCCGGCGGGCCGCGGCCATCCAGCGTTTGCCGCCGAGATGAAACAGCGCGGTTTCATCGCTTTTTTGTCCAATCACCGCTGTCCGGCGCCAGGTCCGGCCGTCATCGTCGCTGCGAAAATGCCAGGAGCGGAAACTCTTGAATTTCATGCCGCTGACGGTCGGATCGACGTATTCCGCGGCGTAAACTGACGTATGCAGCGCGCCGTCCTCGCCGACGAAGATATCGCCGAACGGAATATACTCGGTGAAGCCCGGTTCGGGGACCGGAAATTGTTTTCGTTGGGTCCAGGTGCGGCCACCGTCGCTTGAGCGACAAATCCAGGGGGGCAGGACGGCGTCGCGGAAAACGGAGGCTTTCGGGCGCTGGGGTTGCTTCACATCGGTCCAGCCGGAGACGAGGACAATGAGATCGCCATTTTTTGCCAGCCCGGCGCCGACGTTCATCCGGTTGGTCGAAGGATCATTCGGTCCGGGAACGCCGCGCTTTTCCCAGAAGCGTCCGTCGGTGCTGGCCCAGCACTCGGCTGCGCCCGCGACCTGGCCATGACTCGGCTGGCCAAAAATGGTGGCGATGATCGTGCCATCGCGCAGGACGGTGAGATTGGGCCAGGCGCAGACATTATCGATCGCCACAAAACGAGCGACCGTGCCGGGAGGGGAAATTTCCGGAAGGGAGGAGGACGTCGGTTCAGCGGCGTGAAGCGGCAGGGCAGCTGCAGCCAAAGCCAGCAGCATGGTCCATAGCCCGGGGGAACGATGGCAGGGGTTTTTCATCGTCGTCATCAACACTCAAACCGTGCCGGGCGACGAGGCCGGATTTTCGGCAGCGGGTCAGTTTATTGTAGCGGCGCTCTAGGCGCGCCGATTTCCGAGCCGGCGGTCATAGAGCGCCGCGGCCTGCCAGTGAAACGAAAGCCGCTTTAACCGCGGCCGTAGCCGACCCAAACCCGGTCGATGCGTTCGGCGTAGTAGCCGTTTTGCAGCGTCCGGATCTGCCGGCCACGACGATCTCAACTCACGGTCCAGCGGGTCGGGACCCACGTCCGCACGACCACATGCTTCCAGTAACCCTGAGGGGCGCGATAATCCGGCCGGACCGTGTAGCCGTAGGCGGGCAACGACGGAGGACAGTCGGGTGCGATCACCACAGGTGCGGGCTGGCGGGATGAACCGATGCCGACGCGAATGCTGAGATCCGTTCCGGTGTGCGCGGTGCTCGCGAAGCCGGTCAAGCCGCTGATGGCGGCGACTACAGAAGCGAGAATGAGAGTGGATTTCATGATTATTTCCTTTCAAGCGATGAGACGTTCCGGACGAAGGATTTTTTCAATCGGCATCCGGATTTTGCCGGCAAACCCACAAACGGCCTGAAAAGAACAGGTTCGCCGCAAAGAATTCGTCCCTTGCTGGGGTCGCGCAGTGATCCAAAACGGAAACTTTTCCCGCCAAATCCGCAATCGCTTCCAATTGTACCCTCGCGGAATGGGACGCTTTGCTGGATCATCCTGCGTTCCTGAATCCATCCCACCCCCGATGAAATCCCTCGTCCTGTTCGTGCTGTCTCTAGGTGTCATGCTCAATGGCTTGGGTGCAGAGCCCGCCCCGCGCCCAGCGCGGAAGATCTGGGATCAGGGGGAGCACAACGCGTTCACCGATTTGATCCGGTACGAAGGCCGGTGGTTCTGCACGTTTCGCGAAGGCGCCGCGCACGTTTCGGGCGATGGAAAAATCCGGGTGATCGAATCCGCGGATGGCGACACGTGGAAATCCGCCGCGCTCATTGACGAAGCGGGCGTCGACCTGCGCGATCCGAAGGTGTCGGTCACCCCCGACGGGCGGTTGATGATGGTGATGGGCGGATCGATCATGGAAGGAGGCGAATATGTCTCCCGACAGTCGCGGGTTTCATTTTCGCGCGATGGCCGGACCTGGACGCCGCCGCAACGAATCGGCGAGCCCCGGCACTGGCTCTGGCGCGTGACGTGGTTTCGGGGCCAGGCCTATGGAGTGGCCTATGTCGGAGGCGGAGGGCTGAAGGATGAACGCGCGGGATTTCTCTACACCAGCGCGGATGGAATCGATTGGAAGCTCGTCACCCGGTTGGATCTTCCGCATGCGAGTGAAACCACGCTGCGCTTCCTGGAGGACGGCGAGATGATCGCCTTCTCCGTGCAGGTGAATCCGAAACCCGCGCGGCGCTCGACCCGCATCGGCTCGAGCCGGCCGCCATATCGGGATTGGACGTGGAAAGAGATTCCCTTCGCCTCGGGCGGACCAAATTTTCTCGTCCTGCCTGATGGCCGCTGGCTCGCGAGCACCCGCGATTACGGAATTGCCGATGTGAGACAGACCACGACGGCCCTCGCGTGGATGACCCGCGACAGCATCAAGCCCTTCCTGCACTATGTCAGCGGGGGCGACACCAGTTATGCCGGGATGGTGTTATCCAACAACGAACTCTGGGTGAGTTTCTATTCCTCCCACGAGGGCAAGC
>CAMAPG010000077.1 GCA_945859965.1 Opitutus sp. GAS368
CCGCAAACTCCTCACACAGCGCGCGCTCGACCAAGCGAGTCCCCGGAGGAATCTCCCCGCTCACGATCCGGTCTTGGATCGTCGAAAGGAGTTGTGAGGACAAACTCGTCGGAAGGGGTTCTGCCGGAGCAGCGGCGGTCATGGGTAAGCAGTCTGGGGGGGGGCAACCTGAACGTAGGGCAATGGTCGACCAAAGTATTACAATCCGTCAACAAGAAAAAAATGGTAATCTAAACCATAAGGAAACCAATCATTTGAACCACAAAGGGACTGAGGCACAAAGTTCGGAATCAGTCTCTTTGGTCTTGATCCCTTTGTGGTTCAAAATTCCGGAACGCTTGCTTGCCGAGGGATTGCTTCGCTGCCGCGATGAACTCAATCAGGTGAGTCGATCATGGTGGTTTTCCTTTTCCTTCTTTCTTTGGGGTTCGCCGCCTTGGGTGGGCTGACGGTTTTCAAGTCCCCTGCCTGGTCCAAGTGGCAGCTCGCGCTGCTGGTCGGCGAATATGGCCACACGGTGGTGTGGGTGCCGCCGGTGCTCGGATTCCTTACGTGGCGGATGCGCGGTGGATTCGATCCGATGGTGGGGTCAGTCCTCGCCTTGAATCTGCTCGCGCTGGCATTGCTGCTGAAGCCGACCGTTCAGGCCTGGTTCGTGGGACGGGCCCTGCCCGCCCGCCTTGAACGGGCATTCGGGGCAGTCCCGCTGGGCCGTCCGGCTTTTTCGTGCGCGGCGTGGCTGCGGTGTGCTCCGCGGCGGGTGGTTCCTCAAACGCATGGGTACGCCGCCGGCCTGGCGCTCGATTTTTATCCGGCGGTTGGGCGGACCCAGGCACCGTGCGTCGTTCTGATCCATGGCGGCGGCTGGGACAGCGGCGACAAAAGCCAGCTGGCCCATTTCAATCATTGGCTGGCGCAACGCGGCTATGCGGTGGCGGCGATCTCGTACCGCCTCGCTCCCCAATTCAACTGGCCGGCCCAACGCGACGATATCCTGGCGGCGATCGCCTGGCTGAAAGCCCATACGGCGACGCTGGGCATCGATGCCACGCGGCTGGTGCTGCTGGGCCGCTCCGCGGGCGGCAACCTGGCGGAGACGGTCGGATATACCGCGCAGGATCCGGCCATCCGCGGGGTGGCGGCGCTGTATGCCCCGGCCGACCTGGATTTCGCGTGGACCTCCCCGATGGACAACGACCCGTTGAATTCACCCCTGCTCATGCGCCAGTTCCTCGGCGGTTCGCCGGACGAGGTTCCCGGTGCGTTCAAGAGCGCGAGCGGAATTCACGAGGTGACCGCCGCAACGCCACCGACACTTCTGCTCCACGGCCGGCTCGATACGCTCGTATGGTACCGCCAGAGCGAGCGCTTGGCGGCGCGGCTGGACGAAGCGGGCGTGTCCAACGTGTTCGTTTCGCTGCCGTGGGCGACGCACGCCTTCGAGTTCAACCTCAATGGTCCCGGCGGCCAGCTGACGACCTATGCGCTCGAATGGTTTCTCGCCGCAGTGACCAAATAAAAACGCCGGATGTCACGTAATACGTGACATTCGGTTCGCGGCCCTTTGGGGCTTTTTGAACGGTCTCCTCTGGCCGGCGCGGCTGGTTTTCCGGCGATCAGTTCCTCGCGGGATCAAACCAATGGTACTGCTGCTGCAGAATGGTCCCGCTAAATCCGAATTTTCCGGTCGTACCGGCCGGCAGGTTGCCGATGTTGGGCCGGGCTGAGGTGGGAGGAAAAAGCGCTCCGGTTCCGCTCGAGATCACCGTTCCGTCCCAGCTGATTTGCACGATCTGACGGTGCTCCTTGCTCTCTTCCGGCGACATTTGCTTCCAGAGCGGATGCTCCACCGGCGGATAGAATGATCCCATCGCAACCTGCAGCCGGTGCGGAATGGCGGGATCCACGGTGATCGGGTCAAAGAGTTGGGCCTTCTCATCGTGGAAGAATCCCAGCTGGATTTGGTTGGCTGCGAGATACTCCATCACGATCCCATCGGCCGCTTCCATTTTCCCCGTGCTGAGCAAAACTTCGGGCTCCGCGCCAATCCTGGGCTGGCGCGGAAGCATGAGCGTCAGCTCCACACTTTCCGGCACCCGTGATGGAGAGATGACCAGTTTCACGGCGGCGGCATTGGCCCGGCGGGCGATCCGTTGATAAATGGGTGACCTGTGGCCCAGCGAAAAAATTTCCAGGGCCTGCCAGCTGGCGCAAACGGTGAGTGTGAACGAAACCATCACGATGGCCCCGGTGAGACCCAAGGCCGGCAAGTGCGCCCGCGTTGAGCCGGCTCCGGTCCATTGGCGGGCGCCCAGGAGTATCCCGATCGCGGCGAGCAGCGCGAGCTGGGGAGCCATTTCGAGCTGGTAGCGGGCCGTCGCGCCCGCGAAGAACGACAGTCCGATCAGCATGGCGGCAAAACTGCCTGCGAGCACCGCGATCACACCGGTCAGCTCATGTTTCCGCCAGCCGAGCGAGGCCAGCGCGCCAAACCAGAGAAAAGGCAGCATCACGAACAGTCCATAGACGAGCTCGGTGCCCGAATGCCCGGCAGGTGTCGGCGGCCTCAGCGGTTCCAGGGCAAAGGGAAAATAACAACTCCAGCGAGGGAACTCGAACAGGTAGAGGCCGGCGTTGAAGGGCAGGAAGGAAGGAGAGAAGAGCTTGAGATTGAGTACCCGGACTCCGGCGAGCTGGTAGCGCTGGCCGAATTCAAAAACAGTGCCGAACCGCAGTCCGTTCAGGGCGAGCAAAGCCAGTCCGGCGCAGCCCGCCGGCACCAAGGCCGCCGCTGCGTGCTGCCAGAAGGTCCGTTGCCGCCATTCGCGCCAGGCCCGGCAGCAGCGGGACGAGCAGGATGAAGGCGCCCAACAGCCACGTGGGGCGCGCGGCCATGGCCAGGCCATTGGCGAGACTGGCCGCGGCGAGCCATTTCGTTTTCCCCTGGCTGGACCAAAGCGCTTCAGCCAGACACCACCACGCGATCGCGCCGAAACAGAATGCGGCCGCGATCGGAACCTCCCAGACGTTGGGGCGCCGCAGCACCACCGGCGCCCAGTTGCAGATCCCCAGCGCCAGCAGGCTCAGGGCCACGCAGAACAGGGAGAGCGTGGAAAAATGCCGGCGGACAATGCGCAGCAGCAGCCACGCGCTGGCCAGGTAGCCCGTGAGCGCAAAGGCCCACGTCGCCCAGGCGGTGGACAAGGGCTGGCCCGTGATCAGACGCCACGGCAGGAACGCCACCAGGGCCGGGGTGGGTCCCCAGTACATGTAGAGACGGCCATGATAAAACAGGAGATCGTGCACGCCCTTGTCCTCCCCGGCGAAACGATAGCGCTTGTTTGCATCCGGATCGTAGGGATCCGGTAACGTGAGCAGTCGGGCGGGGACTTCGATCGGCAAGTCCAGGCGGCCATGCAACCAGCCTTCCACCATCAGCGGATAATGATTCCAGGACAGGTATCCGCGTTTTTCCCCGGTGCGGGCCCGCTCGTCGCGCGTGGTCTCCACCGTCAAACAGGACGCGTAAAATGCGCCGATCAAGAGGGCCGCGCCAAAGAGAAAAAGGAATTCGCGTTCGAGCGAACGGGGCGCCGGCGGGATTTTTTTTGGAGGAAACCGGGGTTTGGCCGACATCGGCGGAGAGCGAAAAAGGAAGGGTCGCCGCGGGAAGGGACCTTTTCGGCTGTCTTACCCGGGTGGAGAGTCAGGGTGCCTTGGCTGGCTTAACTCCGGCGTGGGCCAGGATCCATTCATTCACCGGGTCCGCTTGTTCGGGGGTCGTCCCATGCCCGGTTTCAAGCGCGAGCAGGAGCTCCTTGGGCGCTTTGATGACGTTGTAGGTGGCGAACATCGATGTTGGAGGGCAAACCTCGTCATTGTATCCCCAGCTATAGTATCCGGGGACCTTCAGACGCCGGGCAAAATTGACTGCGTCGTAGTAAGCCGTCGTGGCGATCTTTTCCGGGGTGCGATGGCCGTCCTTGGGATCGCGCATCATCCCGGGCCAGCCGCCGGCGCGGCCATGGAGATAGCCGGTGACATCCGAGTACGCGGGATATCGGGCGGAGAGGGCGAGGACGCGGGGATCGAGGGCTGCGGTCACAATCGACAGCAAGCCGCCCTGGCTGTGGCCCATGACGACGAGGTTCCGGCCGTCCCATTTTTCCAGTGAGCAGAGAAAATCATTGGCCCGGATGCAGCCGAGGTACACCCGCCGGTAGTAATAGGTATCCTTGTTATCGAGATTGTAGACCGGATAGTTGCGGAGCGAGCCGGCGATGAGCTGGGTGTAAATCTCCGGAGGCAGATTGACGGGAATTCCATGGATGCCGATCTCGAGTGTGATCACGCCCTTCTCGGCCAGGGCGATTTCGCCGTCGTATGACCGGACGGTCGCACCCGGAACCTTCAGCACGGCGGGAAACGGTCCTGGCCCTTTGGGAACGCAGAGCATGCCGTAAATCCGGGTGCCGGAGGGGGTCCCGGTGGAGGTCGATCGAACGGGAACGTTTTGAAAACTGACATGATATACGTCGACCTTCGACGTGCAGCGGTCGGGCTGGAGGGTCCGGCGCGCGTCCAGCGGGATTTTGGCAAGCTCGGCCTTGCCGGCAGCCCAGAACGCATCGAAGTCCGCGGGCTCGGTCTGGGTCGGCTGGATTTTCTCCGGAGCGAACCCGGCCGTCGAGAGGCCGCGATAGGTCTTCCCATTCAACTCGACCGAGACGATGCATTGCAGGAAGCCTGGCTCCCGCATGGTGCCGCCATCGATGGTCAGGCCCTCGACCGGCACGATGGCCGTCTTCTGCTCCGCCGGCATCTTTTCCGGGCCCACCTCATAGGTGACGGCCAGGCCTCCGACCGGTTGCTGGTCGCAAAGCAGGGTGACGTGAAACTTGGCCGTTTCGCCGGGCGCGTAGGTCCAATTGGGCCGGTCGAGTCGGATCCAGACCTGCACATCGGCAACCCGCGAGTTGGCCGGGGCGGCGGTCGGGAGCAGGACGGGTTTGGCGGGGGCGGCGGCGTGGAGATCGGCGACCAGGAGGGTGAGGACAAGCAGGGCGGTAAACGTTTTCATGGGGCGCCGTCATACATGAACAAGACCCGTGCGAGGTGGAAATCTTTTATTCGCGGGTGGGTGCCGCGACTGGCCGGCTGGCGGACTGGCGCCCGGCCAGCCGAACGACGCGCATCAGTTCGAGCGCCACGAGCGGTCCAAAAATCAAAAGCACCTGGACCGGAAAGATTTTGCGCGCCGCGGCCTGGTGGTACGCGGCGAGTGCGGCGGCGACGTAGGCGAGGCGGTGCAGGTTTTTCCAGCGCTTCCCACCCAGCCACCGCACGGCGGCATGCAGGCTGGTGATCGCGAGCACCAGGAGGATGGTGAAGGCGATGAGGCCCGTGAGAAGAAAGGGCTTCTTGATGTCGCTTGCGAGAATCGCGAACCCGCCCTCGTAAACCAAATGGGTCGCAAAGTGCAGCGCGGCGTAAACGAAGGCACTCACACCCACAAGCCGCCGGTGGCGGTTGAGGGCCAGCGCAAGGCCGGACTTAGGGAAAAGCACCCGCAGTGGCGTGAAGGTCAGGACCACGGCGAGCCACACACAGGCCCAAAAACCGAAATGGTGTAGGATGAACTTAAGCGGATCGGCCAGGACGCTCGGATTCTGCTGCCATAGCGGCCACGCCGGCCACAAACCCGGCAGGGCGATCACCGCGAGGACAAACCATTTGACGCGGAGAAGTTTTTCGAGGAACGGCACGAGGCAAAATAGCTTGGCGGTGGATGAGAATGTGGGCGGGGTGCCCTCACCCCGCGAGCGATCAAAGCGGGGTGAGGGCGCCCCGCCCACAAAAGACAACGCCTTTGCTCAATAGTACTTCGCCAGATCGAGCCCTTTGTAGAGACCTGCGACTTGGGCTTCATAGCCATTGAACATGAGCGTCCGTTGCCGGCTGCCCGCAAACCCCTTGCCGCCGATGACGCGTTCGCTGGCCTGCGACCAGCGCGGGTGGTCAACGTTGGGATTCACGTTGGCGTAGAAACCATACTCGTCCGGCGCCATGAGATTCCACGTGTTTCGCGGGGCCTTGGCGGTGAACTCGATTTTCACGATGGATTTGATGCCCTTGAAACCGTACTTCCACGGGACGACGAGCCGCAGGGGAGCGCCATTCTGGTTCGGGATCGCTTTGCCGTAAATTCCGGTGGCGATGAACGCTAGCTCGTGATTGGCCTCGTCGAGCCGCAGGCCCTCGACGTAGGGCCACTCGATGATGTTGTCCTTTTGCCCCGGCATGCTGACGCGATCAAGGAGGGTCGTGAACTTCAGGAATTTTGCCTCGGGCTTTGGATCGGCCAGCGCGACGAGTTTGGCGAGAGGAAAGCCGTCCCACGGAACGACCATCGACCAGGCCTCGACACAGCGATGGCGGTACACGCGCTGTTCGATCCCGCCCAGTTGCTTGATGAGATCGTTGACGTCGAATTTGGCCGGAGCGCGGACGAGCCCGGCGAGTTCGAGGGTCCAAGGCTCGCTCTTCCAACCGCGGTTGGCGTACATCTTCGGATCGGCCTTGTCGGTGCCGAACTCGTAGAAATTATTGTAGCTCGTGATGAACTCGTAGGGCGTGGGCTTGAGCGCCGAGGCGGGATAAGCCGGGTTTTCCAGTGAAGGAAACCCGCCCGTGGCGCCCAACAGGTGGCGGGAGGAGAGGGCGGCGCCTGCCAGGCCGATCCCGAGGGTGCGGAGAAAATCGCGGCGCGGCCTGAGCTGATAAAGGGACTCGGCGGTGACGGCCGACTCCGGAAGTTCCCAGTCCTGGGGGGTGCGGATATTCATGGCGGTGTGCTCCTGATTCGTGGGCCGGGGCCCGGGAGATGCAGCGAAGGGTGGGGTGAAAAACGCGGGAGGCGACTTATTCCCAGCGACCGGAGTAAAGCCCTTTCGGTTCCCGCCGCCAGTTCCGGTGCGCGATTTGGCTGGGCAATACCCCCCGCATTTGGGATGGGTGGGGTTTCGCTTCGACGAAACAACTTTATGGCAATCTGGGAATACAAGGTCATCACGAGCGGCAAGGGCGGTTTTGCGAGCCCCGGACTGCTCGAAAAATTTCTCAACGACCTCGGCAAGGAGGAGTGGGAAATCATTCAATTTCGCGCGCAGGTCGACAATCCCCTGGCTTTCTCCGGGCTGGTGCGCCGGCCGACGCAACGGGACTGGACACTCGAGGATGCCGCGGCCGCCGCGGTCAAGGCCGAGGCCGACAAGCTGCGGGCTGAATTCGAGGCAAAATTCAAAGGGGCCTCCGCCGCCGCCCCGACGGCCGGCAGCGAGGAAAAACCCGAATCGCTCGCCGGCGAAAAAGCCGCGGCCGACGACGGCTACCGCCGCGTGCGCGACACGGAACGCGATCTCGATCCGGACGCGCCGGAGGAAGAGGATGAATGGGACAAGCTCGCTTCCGAAGATGAGCTACCGACGTTTTTCGACGCCCTCCGTCCGCACATGCGCCGCAACCAGCGCGGCCCGGGCATGGCGGTTGGTTTCGATTTTCTCGCGAAGAAATGGGATCTCTCGGAGGAAGACCTCAAGGGCGCCTTGCTCGAATGCGGGTTCAAGCTGCCGGAAGATGAGGACGACCGTCCGGAATACCTCGAATACGACGGCGATCTTTTCTGGCTGAACGTCAACCGCCGCGGCGAACTCTGGATTAATACGAAGGAGAAGCCGCGTCCGATTTTCCGGACCGTGCAGGCTCCCCGGGTTGCGGTGGAAGAAGAGCCAAAGGGCGAAGAGAGAAAGCACCGGCCGGAACCGCCAAAAACGGAAGCAGCCCCGGTGGCATCAGCCGAAGTATTTCAGCCGAAGTCCGAGGAGTCCCGTCCTCCTGTCGTTTTACCGGCCGGGGCCGAGTTGCTGGAAAAAATCCGTCCGCATATGCGCCGCAACCGGCGCGGTCCTGGCGGTTCGGGCAGCACCAGTTTCCTGTCCCGGGCGCTCAAATGCAGCGAAGCCGACCTCATCACGGCCTTCGCCGATTCCGGGCTGGTCGTTCCGTCCGCGCCGGCGGACAAACCCGTGACGATCGAAATCGACGGCACGGTGTGGTGGCTCAACCAGGATCAGCGCGGTGGTGTGTGGATCAACGGCCGGGAAAAATCGGAAGGCGATCCCGCGGAAACATCCGCGGGTGCACCGGCCCCGGCCGCGCCAAGCGCGGAAGCTGCGCCGGAATCAATCGCGACCGGAGCGGTGGCCGCTTCGGGGCAGTCGTCCTCCGCCGGGTCGGCCCTGGCGGCGGTTCGTCTGCTGCTCAAGGAAACCAAAACCGGCGCGGTCGCTGGCAAGACGGAACGTCTCGCCGAGGCACTCGGCCAATCGGCGGACACTTTTCTGAGCGGGTTGACCGCCACCGGACTCAAAGTGCCGGAGAAGGCGCGCGAAAAGCCCGTTTTCGTCGAACACGCCGGGGAAATCTTCTGGCTCAATCTCAATGCCAAGAACGAGCTCTGGCTCAACGCCAAGGCGTCCAAGTTCGCTGACAAAGGCAATGAGGGGGAAACGGCGGACGAGGATGGGGAGAAAAAGCCCGCCCGCCGAGGCAGCCGCCCGAAGAAAAAAGGCGAGTAAGCGGACGCGATAGGCTGAGACTGAATGTAGGCGGGGTGCCCTCACCCCGCTTGAATCGCTCAGCGGAGAAACGGGCGAACGTTCAACATTCAACGCTCAACTTTTAACGCTCAATGCTCAGAGCCCGCGCCCTCCTTGAGCGTTAAAGGTTGAGCGTTCGACGTTGAGCGTTGGCGTGGGGGATGAGCGTACCCCCTGGCCTGCGTAGTCTCGGCGAAGTAGGCCGCCTACAAAACTTGCTTATCCGCTGCTGGTTTGACGCAGGACCAGTGAGAATCGCGTGCCTGCGCCCGGCTGGCTTTCGATCTCCAGCCGGCCGCCGTAGCTTTCGATCATCAGCTTCACCAGCGCGAGCCCCAGTCCCAACCCTTGCTGTTCATATTTGCGGCGCTCAAACTGGCGGAAGGCGCCGATGCTGATGATTTGTTCGCGGGTCAGACCGCGGCCTTGATCGGAGACCCTGAGCCCGACCGGTCCGCCTTTCGGGAATCCTTCGATCGTGATCGGAGTGCCCGCATGCGAAAAGGCGCAGGCGTTGTCCACGAGTTCCTCGATGACCGTCGCGAGGTCCCGCGGTGCGACCGGCAGGTCGAGATCCAGGTTCTTGATTTCGAGATCGGCGGTCCGGTGATGGCGACCGGCAGCGGTTTGGGCTGCTTTCTCGACGATCTCCCGGGCAGACTGCGCGCTGGTTTGGCCGAGCCGTTTGGCGGGCGTGCGCGTGATGCCGTGCAACTCGACGACCTCGAGGTAATTTTTCAACGTGCGGTGCAGGCGCCGGCCTGACCGCTCGATCGAATCCAGCATGCCTTCGAGTTGTTCCCTCGGGGTGTCGGCCAGGCTCTCCCGCAACATCTCGGTGTGGCCGATGATGCCGGCGAGCGGCGTGAAAAATTCATGAGGCAGCGTCGACTGGAGCGACAACCGCAGATCATCGATGACCTTATTCTCAAGTTTGGTGTGCATTTCCGCGCGCCGGAAGCGCGCGTTGGCACATCGCAGCAGTTCGTCGATTCTGAACGGTTTTTTGAGATAGTCGTCGGCGCCAAATTCCATGCTGCCGCGAAAATCGGCCGCGGCCTCGTTCCCGGTCATGAGCACGATCTGCCGTTCGGCGGTCAGCGGATCCTGCCGCAGTTGCTCGACCACCTTCCGGCCGTTCTGGCCCGGCATGACCATGTCGCACAAAATCAAATCCGGCAGCTGGGTCTTTGCGAGCTGGTGCCCGGTTATGCCGTTGTCCGCCTCGATTACTTCGTGCCCTTCGGGGCTGAGGGCGATATTGAGGATGGTGCGCAAAGCGGCATCGTCATCGATGATCAGGATGCGCTTCATCGCGACAACCTAGGGCGAAGCCCCGGTGGAACAACAGGAAACTTCTAGGGTGAATCACTATCCGGCCGTGTCCCAATTCGGTAGGGCGGCGATTCCACTCGCCACCGGGAATGTCCTTAGGCCCGGCGCGGAGCGGAGTCCGCGCCCTACCACGCCTGCGTTATTCTGAAATTAGGACACGACCCACGGTCCCGCGCGGTTGCGCTCCGGCGTCCGGTTGTCACAGTGGCGCAACCTCTCTGCTTATGAATACCCCGTCCCCGTTTTCCCGCCGCCGGTTTCTCGGCAGTCTTTCGTTGGGCGCAGCGGCCGCCATGATTGCGGCACGTCTGCGCGGCCAGTCGGTGGCGCCCGCATCCGCGCCGACGCGCAAGCTCGGTGTGGCGTTGGTCGGCCTCGGCGGTTACAGCACGGGCCAGCTCGGACCGGCGTTGCGGCAGACGAAGCACTGCCGCCTCGCGGGCGTCGTGACCGGCTCGCGCGAAAAAGGGGAGAAATGGGCGCGCGACCACGGGTTTCCTTCCGGGAATATTTATAACTACGACACGATGGACCAACTCGCCGGCAATCCGGACATCGACATCGTCTATGTGGTCACGCCGAACGCGCTCCACGCCGGGCATGTGATTCGCGCGGCGAAGGCGGGCAAGCACGTCATCTGCGAAAAACCCATGGCGGTCAGCGTCGCGGAATGCGATGCCATGCTGGCGGCCTGCCGCGCCGCCAAGGTGAAGCTGTCCATCGGCTATCGCCTGCACTTCGATCCTTATCACCAGGAGTTGATGCGGCTCGTGAAAGAAAAGGAGTTCGGCGCGTTCAACCGGCTGGCGGGCGATTTCGCCTTTGTCATGAAGTCGAAGGTCTGGCGGGCGGACAAGAAACTCGCGGGCGGCGGACCGCTGATGGACCTCGGCGTCTATGTCATCCAGTCGGCCTGCATGGCCGCGGGAGGCATCGCGCCGGTGGCGATTACGGCCGCGAAGGAAGAAAAGAAAACGCGCCTGGATCTTTTCCCCGATGTGGAGGAAGGCATCAGCTGGACGATGGAATTTCCGGGTGGCGTGGTGGGCGAGGGGAAGACCAGTTATGCGCGGTCCGTGAATCAATTCCGGGCGGAGGCCCCGCGCGGTTTCATCGAGCTCAAGCCGGCCTTCAGTTACAGCGGCCTCCGGGGTGATTCGACGCGCGGCCCGCTGCGCTTTGATCCGCCCGTGAATCAGCAGGCCCGGCAGATGGACGATTTTGCGCAATGCGTACTGCAGAACCGGGAGTCGCGGGTGCCTGGCGAGATGGGCCGTCGCGACGTGCAAATCATCGAGGCCATTTATGCG
>CAMAPG010000078.1 GCA_945859965.1 Opitutus sp. GAS368
CGCTGGCACAAGCTAGAGTTCGCCGAGGGCCAACTCGCTGATCTGGCCGGCAAGACGATCCGGCTGCGGTTCCAGCTCTACGACGCCAAAGTATTCGGCGTGCGCGGCGATGGCCTTGAGTGGGTCAGCTCCTATGGCCGCAAATAGCCGGGCCATCAGATTCAGGTTAGCGACCTGTACGGTCACACGTCATCCCCCGCGGCAGGCACCAGCCTTGGCCTGCCGTCCATTCCCCGCAGTCGTGATCCACCTTCGCATTGCTCATTACCAACCAACCCATCCAACTCCATGATCCTCGATTCCCTCGACCAATGGCCCACCTACGCCGGGATTTCCCCCCGGTTCAAAAAGGGCTTCGAATTCCTCCGCCAAGTCTCCGACAGCATCCCGGAGGGCCGCAATGAGATCGATGGCGAGGACGTCTTCGCCATCGTCGTCAAGACCACGACCACGCCCGTGGCGGGCCGGGAATTCGAGGTGCATCGGAAGTATATCGACGTGCACTACATCCACGCCGGCCGGGAAGCCATGGCTTGGGCGCCCCTGGCCAGCCTCATGAAGGTGACCATGGCCTTTGATCCCGAACAGGATGCCGCGCTCTTTGCGCTCGTCCCCTCGCCGCAGATGGTCAACGTGCTGCGCGGCCAGTTTGCAGTTTTCTTCCCCGAGGACGGCCATATACCTTCCTGCACCGTCGATGCCCCCGAACCCGTGTTCAAGGTCGTGCTCAAGGTTCGCGTGTGACCCATCCCCTTCACCCACCCCCGATGAATCCAAATCCCAATGTCCTGATCCTGCTAAAGCCGGAGGAGCGGGCCCTGCCCGCCATCCGTGCATTGTGCAAGGGGGGCAGCGTGACGGTGGGTCCTTGGGTATGCGACGAGGGCCAGCGCGTGCCGCGCGAGATGGTCCGGGATGTCGACGTGCTCTTTTGCGAGCTGCCGCCGGCGAACTTCGAGGATTTCACCCGCCTGCGGTGGATCCAGCTCACCTCGGCCGGATATTCCCAGGTGCTGGACCTGCCGATCCTGGAAAAGAAAATCCATGTGACCAACGGACTCGGGACGTTCGACGTCCCGATCGCGGAATGGAACATCATGATGATGCTGTGGTGGCATCGCTCCATGCTCGAGGCGCAGGCCAACCAATGGGCCCGGGTGTGGGACCGGGCGCCGAAATTCGAACGGGAGCTGCGGGGCTCGACCGTCGGCTTTTACGGCTATGGCGGCATCGCGCGGGAGACGGCCCGCCTGGCCAAGACCATGGGGCTCAAAGTCTGGGCGCTGACGCGCGGACAGCCGGCGAAACGTGCTGAAACGACATACTGCCTCGAAGGCACGGGGGATCCGGACGGCGTGCTGCCGGACCGCATCTTTTCCCCCGCGCAGATCGCGGATTTCATGGGCGGGCTTGACTACCTCATCATCACGCTGCCGCTCACGTCCGCCACCCGCGGCATCATCGGCGAGCGGGAACTCCGCATGCTCCGGCCGTCGGCGGTGCTGATCAACTGCGCCCGCGGCCCGATCATCGAAGAGCAGGCCTACATCCGCTGCCTGCGCGAGCAATGGATCCGCGGGTCGTCGCTTGACGTGCATTATGCCTATCCCCTGCCCCCGGAGCATCCGCTGTGGCTCATGCCCAATCTGATCATGACGCCGCATATTTCCGGCGGTTCGGGCGGAGCGCATTTCCTGCCGCGAACTTATCAGCTGTTTACGCAGAACCTCGAGCGGTACCTGTCCGGCCGACCGCTGTTAAATGAACTGAGCGAAGCGCAGCTGCAGGGGAAATAAATATGCCATGAAGATCGTCGACGTCCAATGCCACCTGCTCACCTGTCCGCAGCGATTCGCCGAGGACGGCCCCGTTTCCACCAGCAGCAGCGCGCTCGTGCGCATCGTGACCGATGAAGGCAGCTACGGTCTCGGCGATCCACTGAGCGCCTACCACGTTCCCGAGGCGATACCCGCCCTGGTGGAGTTTTATAAGAAGGAACTGCTCGGCGAGGATCCGTTGCGCATCAGCCACCTTTGGCGGAAGATGTACAGCGCATCGCTTTTTTGGGGACGCAGCGGAGCAGCGCTCAGCGTCATTGCTGCGCTCGACAACGCGCTGTGGGATCTGAAGGCGAAGGCGCACGGCGTGCCGCTGTACCAGCTGCTTGGCGGGTTGGCCAACGAACGCGTCCGTGTCTACGCCACCGGCTCCAGTTGCCTGCTGCCCTTCGAGAAGACCCTCGCCGCTGTGCGCAGTTACGTGTCGGCGGGTTTCAGCGCCTTCAAGCTCGGCACCGGTTATCTCGGGCAACCGTATGGTCGGCTGTCGCTCGAGACCACGATTCACCAGGAGGCGGACAAGATCGCGGCGCTGCGCCAGGCGGTCGGTCCCGACATCGACATCATCATCGATGGCCACCAGGGCGCGGTGACGCGGCCATGGTCGCGCAAGACAGCCCTGGCGGTCGCCAAGGCGATGGAGCCGCATCACGTCCTCTTTTTCGAGGAGCCGCTGCCGTTCAACGACCCCGAGGGCTACGCGCTCCTTCGACAGGAGTCCTCGACGCCGATTGCCGCGGGTGAAGGCTTCCTCGGCCTTTACGATTTCGCGCATTATTTTCGGCTCAACGCGCTCGACATCGCGCAGCCGGACGTCGGTTTCCATGGCGGGATCACGGAGACCCTGCGCATCATTGCGGCGGCCGAGTCCCAAAACATCGGCGTGGTGCTGCACAACCCGAGTCTCGGCGCCGGCATGATGCATGGCCTGCACCTCGCGTTCGCGCGGCACGCCTGCGAGCTGATCGAGATCATGCCCATCCGCACGGCGCTGCACCAGGCGGTGCTGGCCGAACCGCTGCACTTCGAAGGCGGATGGCTGAAGGCGCCGACCAAGCCCGGGGCAGGCCTCGTGTGGCACGACGAATTACCGAAGCAGTTTCCGTTCATTCCCGGCACCGGCGAGCGGCAGGGCGAAGGCTGAAAAACCGCCCACCGCGGCATCGACTACCCATGGCAAACTCCAACACCAACGGAGACATCGCGAGCACCACACCCGGTGACGGCACCGGCCTCGATCCGCGGCTGGAGAATCGGAATGTCCTGATCTACGCGACCCTGACGTCGCTCCTCTTTCTTTCCGCGCCGACCCTATATGTCGGATTTGTGCAGGCGGCCCTCTGCAAGCGCCTCCTCACCTCCGACACGCTCGCCAACGTGCCTGCCACGGCATTTTTGTCGATGATCTGGTTTCCCGTGGTCATCGCGTGGCTCATTCCGCAGGCACGCCGGCTGAAGGCGACGTTGAGCGTGGCGTTCGGCGTGATGGCTTTGATGTGCGCCGCGGTCGCGGTCGTGCTGCTTTCCAACCCGCGCCCCGCCGTGATCATCGGCGCACTGATCGCCCATGCGGCCGTGCTTGGCGCCGCCAACGGCGTGGTCCTCACGCTCAACTGGGAAGCAATCGGCCGCGGGATGTCGGAAAAACGGCGGGGCAAGGCGTTCAGCCTCGCGTTCGGCGTTGGGGCCAGCTTCGCGGTGGTGGGATCCCTCGGTGCGCAGCTTCTGCTGGATGGATCGGTCCTCGGCTGGGCCGCGCCGTCGTGGCTGAATGTCGCCTATCCTAACAGTTACGTGATCCTGTTCCTGACGAGCGCAATGTTCATGGCGACTGCCGCGTCGCTCGTCCGGTTCTATGTGATACCCCTGCCGAAGGTCGACGTGCAGCGGCAGCCATTCAACGTCGCCATCCTCGGCGGCCTCCAGGCCATCATCCGCAACCGGCCGCTGCGCTACATTTGCCTGGCCTATCTCCTGGTATACTTCGGAAACATGGCCCAGGTGAATATGAGCCTCTTCACAAAGGAAGCCGTGGGCGTGCCGTCGGAGTCGCTGGTAGGCTATCAACTGGCGTTGCGTTTTTCCTTCAAGATCGTGGCCGGCGCCTTGCTCGGCTGGGTGCTCGCGCGGACGTATCCGAAGATCCCGCTTTTCGTCACCATCGGTCTGCTGATCACCTGCGTGCTTTGGGTGCTCTTCGTACCAGGCTACTGGTTCCTGATCGCGTTCGGCCTGAATGGGGCGGGTGAGCTGTTCGGAGTTTATTTCGTGAACTACGCGGTCTCGTGTTCGCCCAAATCCCAGGTGCGCCGCAATCTCGCATTCCTGTTTTGCATCTCGTCGCTCGTCAGTTTCGCGCCGGTGTTCTACGGCTGGATCTCCGATCACTGGGGTCTCCGCGCCAGCTTTTGGGCGGCACTCGTCGTCCTGCTGTTCACCGCCGCGCTCGTGCAGCTCGCGCTGCCCAAGCGACCCCAGCCGCGGCCCGAAGATCTGACCGCCGCCGATCTCGCGGAAAAAACTGCCGGGGTCTGACGGCCCCGAAAACCTCAACGCTGTGAAGACACCCATCCCATATCTGCTCGGCGTCCTGCTGGCAACAACGATGCTCGCGGCGGACCCGGCCGCACCGGCCATCGCCTGGCAGGAATCGACCAACATGCCGGAATGCCGCGACGGCTACGCGGCCGGGACGATCGATGGCCGCCTGATCATCATCGGGGGCGTGTACTGGGAGGGTAGCAAAGGCGACTGGCAGCGGAAGGTGTTCAGTGCAACGACGCATGCTTTTGACCCGCGGACGCAGGTGTGGGAAAAACTCGGCGACGCCCCGGTCACCTTCGCCTATCCGGCGATGGCGCAGGTCGGGGAAAAGATCTTCATCATCGGCGGAAACCAGAACGGCGAGCCGTCCCGGGACGTCTATGTTTTCCACCGCGTCGATGGAAAATTCCGGTGCGAGCTGCACAGCCGGTTGCCGGAACCGCGGCTGTTCGCCAGCGCCGTGGTCGTCGGATCGAAAATCCATGTGATCGGCGGCGCTCGGGAATACGAGCCGTTCGACCAGAAGGGCCACTGCTGCACGAGCCGGACGGCCACGAACGGCGGCTGGGTGCTGGATACGGCGGATGCCTCGCGCACGTGGAAACCGCTGCCGGACTATCCCGGTGAGCCGCGCTGGCTCCAATCGGCCGCCGCCGCCGGCACCGACATCTATCTTTTCGGCGGCATCTGTCTCTTGGCGCAGAGCGAGCCGGCGAAAAAATTCAACGATGTACTCCGCTACGACAGCGCCTGGGGGGCATGGACCCGCGTGGGTGGGTTGCCCGAATCACTGCAATCTGCCGCGGCGGTCAGCGTCGCAGGCCGCATCATTTTGGTGGGCACGCAGCGCCACGCGATGTCGTTCGAGCCGAAGACCGGTGCCTTTTCCGCGCTTGATCCATTGCCACGCGACGCCATGGTCACCCAGTTCCTCTGGATCGACCCGATGCTCGTCGGGGCGGGCGGGGAAAACACCCTCGACGGCCCGCGCCGCCGCTCCGAATGGACGTTTATCGGGCGCCCGAATGCGGCGCTGCTTGGTCGGCCGGCCAGATAATCCGCAGGCGTGGGTTCCCGTCATGGCCCGATTACCCCCCCCGAGCTCCGTCAGAAAATCCAGTAGCTCGATGTGCATTCCCACACGGGTCTGGCGGGAAATTATTTCACGCACGGGTTCCCGTTCTGCCATGACCTGCGCAGCAGTTTCAAGGAGAACAACCGGGTGGCATCACGCATGCGGTGGTTTTTCCCTTCTGCGCGACGCTGTACTATCACGCGCCAGTTGTACGAAATTTTTCCGCAGTGCTGCCGAATGTTCATTCCTTTCGCGATGGTCGACACGCGGCGCGAGACCCGTCGCCAGGCGCGCATGCTCGAGCAGCAGATTGAGCGCCAGCGCTTTTATGGCCTAAAGGTCCATCCGCGGGCGACACAAGCGCGGCTCTCGACCCTTGGCCGCGAGGGGCGGCCCCTGCGGGAATTCGCCCGGGCCTGCGACCTGCCGATTCTCTTTCACACGGCATATCGAGGTTCGCCCGACTGCTATTCGCAGATTTCCAACCTGCTCGTCATCGTCCGCGCCCCTCCTAGACTCCGGTTTTACGCGACACATTTCTGTGGGTTCCATGAGCCCTCCTTCGAAGAGGTCGCGCGGTACAAAAACGTCTGGATCGACTCCGCCGCGCTCTCCATCGGCTGCGATCTCGCGTGCAGAAATCCCGCATCTACGAATCCGGCCCGGCTCCGCTCTTACTACCGCGATCCTTCCAAGGTATTTGCCGACGCCCGGCGCTATCCGGAGAAATTCATGTGGCGTACGGACAATCCGGCCCGCCGGTATGTGAGCCATTCGTCGATCACGCTAGGGGGACCCGCGGTTCATCTCGAGTTGGGGAGTTCGATCGATATGGCCGCTGCGATGTGCGCCTACCAAGCGATCGGTTTCAAGGGCTCGATTCGCCCGGACCAAGTGCCGCTGCTGTTCGGCGAAGAGCGGAAGCAGTACAGGAATTATGCCGGATCTGGGGAGATGGCCACCATCGGTCCCGTCACCGGCTATTCGAAGCAGGCGCGCGTGTTCGCCGTCGCTTACATGCACGGGTTACTTCCCGCGATCGTGAGTCACGTCGATGCAAGCTAGGTTGCTCGCCCTTACGTCAGCGTATATTTTGTTAGGTAATTTCATCATTTGCGACATCAACGGTTTCAAATGCTATAAACATTATTGTATGCATGGGTAATCACACGAATATTCTCGTTGACGGCATGCGGGGGCCGTCCTGCACTGGGAAGAATGGAGACCCCTTATCCCCTTGGCCGGGAAAGCCGGCCTGTTTTTGGCTCCGAAAACGTCTACGCAGCGTGGGTCAATCTATTCATCGCCGTCCTATTTAAGATCGGAGTCGTTCTTCCGGGGCTATGCGTCCTGGCGCGGGCAGCCGATTCGCCCACTTTCGATGTCTCATCCTTGGCGAAGGTGTTGTCCGGGCATGATCCGATCTGGACTCGCTCGCCGGGGCGGTGGTTTGACGGCGCCCCCTTGGGAAATGGGGAACTCGGCGTGGTCGTGTGGTGCGAGGGCAATCGTTTGATCCTGTCGCTCGACCGAACCGACCTGGTCGAAAAACGAAATTTCAGTCCTGACCCCGCCAAATACACGTGGGCCAACTACCGCCGAATCCTGGCCGAGAAACATGCCGCGAATATCGCGACGCACACCGCCGAGGAGGTGCGTGATTTCCAACGTCCGCGCCGCACCCCGATGGGGACGTTGGGTGCAAACGAATTTGAACCGCCATACGTGACCCGCCTGCCGCTTGGCCGCCTGGAAATTCCGTTCACCGGGACCCTGCAGGATTTCTCGATGCGCCTGCGGCTTGCGACCGCGCGGCTCGAAGGAAGGGTCGTGACGAGCGCGGGCACGATGACCTGGAGCGCGTATGTCCATGCGACCCGGCCCCTGGTTGTTTTTCAATGGACGACCAACGAAGCGCTGCAAGCCGCGCCGGTGGTGCGCCTGGCAGTAGATGACGACAGTTACTCGCCGAAGATTCGCGACCAGCTCAGGACCTGGGATTACGCCGCGCCGATCCGTACGAATGAAGGCGGCATCGCCAGCGTGACCGAAAAGATGCCTGCGGGGGGAGAATACGACGTCTCCACGCGATATGAGCCGGAAACCGATATCGATGCTAGGCGCACCTTATTCCTGACCATTTCGCATTCACCCGATTCGCCAGGCGCGAAACGCGATTCGCATGCCCGTCTTGCGAATCTCGAGAGCGCGGCGGTCCTCGAGAGGTCCCATGCGGCCTGGTGGGAGAAATATTATCCCGCATCCTTCCTCACGATTCCAGATACGCGGCTCGAGGCCCTCTACTGGCTGGAAATGTACCGCCTCGGCGCCGGCACACGTCCGGAGAAGCTGCCGCTGGCGCTCGAAGGACCGTGGACCGTGGACGGAGGGGTGATGCCGCGCTTTGCCGGATCCTATTACTGGAACGTCAACACCCAGGAAACCTACTGGCCAATCTACACCGCCAACCGCCTGGAGTTCGGCGAGGCGCTGTACCGCATGGTCGACAAGATGCGCCCTGCGCTCCGCGACTTCGCAAAAAAATTCTTGAACGTGGACGGGGAGTTTCTGCGCATCGGCACCGACCTTCACGGCAACAGCACGTACATGTCTCCGACGGTGGTGGTCGAATTCAACGGCCTCCCGTGGGTCGCCCATCACTACTGGCTGCACTATCGCTACAGCCTCGACACGGAATTCCTGAAAATGCGGGCTGTTCCGTTGATGAAAGCGGCGCTCGCACCCTATCTCGCCGAGCTCAAGCCGGGTGCAGACGGTTACCTGCACCTCGAATTCTCCGAGTCTCCCGAGTACGCCCCGCGCGGCCGGCCCCGGTGGGGTCCGGATGCGACCATCGACCTCGCGCTGATCCGGGGACTCTGCACCTGGCTGCTCGAAGCGGACACGACGCTCAAAGCTCACGATTCCGAACGCGCACGATGGCAGGCAACGCTGAAAAGGCTCGCACCCTACCCGCTCGATCGCGACGGCGGCCTCGCCCTCCGCGCGAATCAGGAACTGGAATCCAGCCATCGGCACCATTCCCACCTGATGCCGATCTATCCCTTGAAATTGATCAACGTCGAGACGCATCGGGACTTGATCAAGAAGAGTATGGCGCGCTGGAAATTTCACGGCACGGGCGAGTGGACGGGTTGGAGTTACGGCTGGGGCGCCTCGATTGCCGCACACACGGGTCAAGCCAAGCTCGCCCGCACCCTGATGCTCGATTACGTGGACCATTTCGTCAGCACCAGCGGCCTCCACATGGACGGCGTGCGGGACGATTCCTACATGACCATCTGGAAGGAGCACAACGTGCTCACGCTCGAGGCCGGCTTCGGCGTGGCGAACGCGCTGCAGGACACGCTGCTCCAAAGCCACGATGGAGTGATCCGGATTTTCCCGGCCGCCGCGTGGAACTCAGCGGCCTTCTGGTCGCTGCGCGCCGAAGGGGCCTTCCTCGTCAGCGCCCGGCGCGACGCCGGGCGCCTCGAGTTCGCCGAGATCAAGAGCCTGCAGGGCGGCGCCTGCCAGGTGCTGTTGCCCGACGACGGCGCAGGCCTGCAGGTCACGGTGAACGGCCGGCCCGCTTCGCCGGAGCGCCAGGGGCGCAAGCTGCAATTCATGACTGATCCAGACGACACCATTGTCCTCTCCCTGCCGGGTGTCTCACAGCAGATCATTCCGCTGCGCCCCGTGGCCGGCGAACTCCATTTCTTCGGCACAAAGCAGGCGCGGCCGGGCGCCTGGATGGAGGCGAGTGCGTCTGCCACCGATCCGAAGTGAGCGGCGAACCCACAGGCCCGGCGGCGATTCTAGAGGTTCGTCACCTCGCCAAGGCCTTTCTCGGGGTCTAGGCGCTGCAGGACGTGCATCTCGAAGTGCGCGCCGGGGAAGTGCACGTCAGGTTGTAATGGAGGAACCGGCCGCAGACGGTCTTGAAGAAGAGCATGCGCTCCTTCTCGTCCAGCATGCCCCAGGAGGGCAGCGAGATCTGGAACATGCGGATGCCCTGGTCGCGGGCCCACGCAATGCGCTCGAGAAACTGGCCCATCGAGAGCGAGATCACCCCGACCTGCGGATCGAGGCCAGGCTTGACCGCGAGCCTTGCGAAGACCTTGACGGCCTCCTTGCACTGAGTGTCCGTCAGGGCATAGCCTTCTCCAGCCGTGCCCATCAGGTTGATAATGGTAAAGCCGCCATTGATGGCCCCTTGGATGTGCTCCTCAAAGAGCGGTACATCGAGGCGAAAATCCTCCGTCCAGGGCAGGACGCAGGCGGCGAGGTGGGACTAGGGATAACGTGTCTTGGTTTTCATGAGGGAAATCTGGTGTGCGTTCAGGCCTTGGCCGGAATCAAGTCGACGTCGTTCTCCGCAGGCGGCGGTTTCGGATGCGACGGAAGTTTCAGGATCACGAGCGCGGTGGTCAAGAGGAGAAGGACGAGGGCGGTCCAGAAGCTCGTGCGGAGGCCGTAGTGGACGGAGATCCAGCCGTACGCGAGCGGGGCGAGTCCCACGAGCGAGGAAACTAGGGTGAGCGCGGCGAGGTTGCGCCGGACGTCGCGCTGGCGGGAGCAGGACAGCGGGTAGTCAATGAAGTAAACGCCGAACATTTCGCCGGCGCTGTTGATGCCGAAGGCAAGCAGGAACCAGTAACCCGGCACAAGCAGCACCCACAGCACCCCCGCGATCTGCAGGCCAATCTTGACGAGCATCGGTACCTTGGGATTGGTGCGGGCGAGCACCCAGCCAAGCAGGATGCCGGCGAGATCCTCCGCCGCGCGGCCCACCGCGTCGCGCGTGAAGAGGCTCATGTTGATCTGGACCATGTTGCCGCAGAAGACGAGGAGGTACGCGGCGCAGGCGATCAGGAGCACGCGATTGCCGATGAAGCTGCGGAAACCGACCAGCGCAAAGGTGCGGAACCGCGCCCGCCGGGCTCAGGCCCCGCGGCGGGAATTACGAGTCGCGTCGCGAGGAAAGATGCGACGGCCATCGTCAAGGTCGCGAAGCCGAACAGGGTTGCATAGTCGAATGGGTACGGCAGGACCAGCCAGGACGGCGCCGGAATCTCGAACAAGAGGCCGTCAAGCAGTAGCTGCGCGGCGAGCGAGCCCAGCACTGCCAGGCCAGGGCGTGTGCGCGCATCCGAGTGGAAATCGCCTGGCCCAGCATCTCCCAGTTCAACACGACCGTGGTGCCGTTCGCGGCGCCCACCACCGTTGCATGGCCCAGCATTACGCCGATCACGACTGCCAACGGTGCCTGCAGCAGGAGCGTACCTGCGACTAATCCGCAAGCCACCGCCTGCGCGAGGTAGGCGTTCCGGATCAGCGGCCGCAACATGCCGGTCTGCGGGAACCACCAAGCGCAGAGCACCGGGAACCACATCATGCCGAGGTAAAGCGTCGACGGCAGGTTCGCGAGCGCATCGGAGATGTTGAGCCGCTTGAATAGTGCCGCCTGCACCATGCCGACGTAGAGCACGGGGGCCGTCAGGT
>CAMAPG010000079.1 GCA_945859965.1 Opitutus sp. GAS368
TGAAATTCCGCCGGTATCCGCCGCGGCGGCGCATGCGTCGCAGATATCCTGGAAGGATCAGGACGAGCGCGGGCAGAAAAAGAATGCGATAAAACCAAAGCATGAAAATAAAAATAGCACGGATGGAGAACCCAGAAGTTCAGCAGCGATCCAAAAAAATCTCGGCATTTTTATCCTGCAGATTCAAAGGCAAAAATGCAGGCCAAAAACTAAAACGTCACCTAAAAGTCTTTTAGGCTTTTGCCAGGCGCGGTGCTCGCGCAGCCTCCCCCCACCATGAAGGTTCTCCGATTCGTTTCTTTCGCGGTCCTGGCGCTCGGTCTCAGCCTCCACGCCGCCGTTCCCTTCCCCCAAACTGGCAGTGACCTAAAGGCTGATCCCGCCGCGCGTTTCGGCACCCTCACCAACGGGTTGCGTTATGTGATCCTTCCCAACCATGAGCCAAAAGACCGGGCCTCACTCCGCCTGCTGGTGGAAACCGGCTCGCTCTTCGAGCAAAACGACCAGCGGGGGCTCGCGCACTTTCTCGAACACATGGCGTTCAACGGCAGCACCCACTACCCGCCCGGCACCCTGGTCGAGTTCTTCCAGCGCATGGGGATGAGCTTTGGCGGCGACACGAATGCCTACACCTCCTTCGACCGCACGGTTTACATGCTCGAACTGCCCGAAACCAAGGAAAAGACTCTCGTTGAAGGCCTGAAGGTGTTTGCCGACTACGCGGAGGGATTGCTGCTGTCCGAAAAAGAAATCGACCGCGAACGCGGCGTGATCCTCAGCGAGAAACGCACCCGTGACTCCGTCGGTTACCGCACTTGGGTCGCGGAATTCGAGTTCATCCTGAACGGCACACTTTTCCCCAAGCGCATTCCGATCGGCACCCAGGAGGTCATCGAAAAAGCCTCCCGCGAACGCTTCGTCGAATTTTACAACGCTTGGTATCAACCTGAGCGCATGGCCGTCGTCATCGTCGGCGACATCGATCCGGCTGCGGTGGAAAAGCAGGTCGCGGCGATCCTCGGCGGCATCAAACCCCGGGCCGCCGCCCAGCCGCTGCCCGACTACGGCCGGGTGGCCGACCTGCGCGGTGTGCGGGTTAATCTCCACTCCGAACCCGAGGCGCCGGCCACCACGGTCGGGATCGCCGTGGTGCTGCCCTATGCAGATAAACCGGACACCGCCGCCCAGCGCCTGGAAAAACTCCCGCGCAATCTCGCCATCGCCATGCTGGAGCGGCGGCTTTCGATTCTCGCGAAAAAGGAAAATTCCTCGTTCACCAGCGGCCGCACCAACGCGGATGAGGCGTTTGATTTCTTCCGCGAAGCCTCGATCGAGCTCACCTGCAAGCCCGCGCAATGGCAGGCCGCCCTCACGACCGCCGATCACGAATTGCGACGCGCCCTCGAACACGGATTCCAGGCCGCCGAGTTGAAGGAAGCGGTCGCCAACCTGACCAACAGTCTCGAGCAAGCCGTGAAAACGGCTCCGACCCGCCGCTCGCCCGCACTCGCAGACGAACTCGCCACCAGCCTGGCTGACAAGGAAGTCTTCACTCCCCCGGCGGACGACCTCGCGCTGTTCGCGCCGGCCCTCGCCAAAGTCACCGTCGAGGACTGCGTGCAGGCCTTGCGCGCCGCCTGGAACGCGCCGCATCGCTACGTGACCGTTTCAGGCAATGCCGAGATCGGCAAAGCCGCACCGGTTGCTGCCAAAACTGCGGCTCCCGCACCCGCCACTCCCGTATCTGATTCCGCCGAAGCCGTGATCCTGGCAGTTTACGAGGCCGCTCATGCCGTTGCCGTGCGCCCGCCCGAGGCGATGGTCGATGCCGCCTGGGCCTATACGGATTTCGGTCCGGCTGGCACCGTCGCCAAGCGCGAGCACATCGCGGATCTCGACCTCACGCTGATCACGTTTGCCAACGGCGTCCGGCTCAATCTCAAGAAAACCGATTTTGAAGCGAACCGCATCCGCTCCAGCATCCGCATTGGCACGGGCCAGCTGACCGAGCCCAAGGATCTGCCCGGACTGGCCTTTTTCACCAGCAACACGTTTTCCTCGGGCGGACTGGGCAAACACAGCCTGGATGACTTGCAGCGCCTCCTCGCCGGTAAAACCGTCGGCCTGGGCTTTCGTGTGGGCACTGATGCATTGACCTTCGGCGCCACCACCAACCGCGACGATCTCCTGCTGCAACTGCAATTGATCTCAGCCTATATCACCGACCCGGGCTATCGCGCGGAAGCCCTGCGGCAGGCGCGCAAAAACATGGAGCAACTTTATACCGGGATCGCGCATCGTCCGGAAGGACCGCTCCAAACCGAGGTTCCCCGCTTGCTCGCCAACGGTGATCCGCGTTTCGGACTCCCGCCCAAGGAAGCTGCGCTCGCCCGCACCCTGGAGGAAAGCAAAGCCTGGCTCAGCCCCCAGCTGGCCAAGGGGCCCATTGAAATTGCCCTGGTTGGCGATATCGACCTCGAGGCCACCATTGCCGCCGTCGGCAAAACCCTCGGCGCCCTGCCGCCGCGGGCCCCGCGCCCGGCACTCACCGCTGAACGCCAGGTGAGTTTTCCGGCGCAGCCCTTCACCAAGGACTATTCCGTCACGACGGAAATCCCCAAGGGCATCGTGGCGCTTTACTGGCCGACCGCCGATACGGATAACATCCAGCGGACACGCCGCCTCAACATGCTCGCGGAAGTGTTCAGCGACCGCCTGCGCCTGAAGGTGCGGCAGGAACTCGGCGGTGCCTACAGTCCGGGTGCCGGCAATATCCCGAGCGATACCTACACCGGCTACGGTTACATGATGGCGAACGTTACAGTCGACCCCGCCAAAGCCGGGCAGATCGCCGATGTTATCGTCCAGATTTCCAACGATCTTTATCAAACGGGTGTGACCGACGATGAATTGGAGCGCGCGAAAAAACCAGTGCTCACGAGTCTCCGCGAAAGCGCGCGCACCAACCCGTACTGGCTCGGCAGCGTGCTGGCGCGCGCCCAGGAAAAGCCGCAGGCGCTCGACTGGTGCCGCTCCCGCTACGCCGACAACGAAGCCATCACCAAGGCCGAGGTGGATGCGCTGGCCAAAACCTACCTCGTCCCCGGCCATGTTTTCCGGGCGATCGTGCTGCCAGCGAAAAAAAATAAGTAGGGCGGGTCTCAGACCCGCCCTTGGTCCAGGGGACGTCTTCAAAGTCATTCTGAGCACAGCGAAGAATCCAGTGAGATGTCGCAGTCAGCTTCGACTTTATCCAAGTGAATTCTTCGCTGTGCTCAGAATGACAATCTTTTGAAGACGTTCCCTTGGTGACGTCAAAAAACCGATCGCTTTCGCTTTCATACGGTGAAACGCGCTTGCCCCAGCGATGTAGGTCAGGTCGGTCCTATCCGCCGTAGGCTCGGCGAAGCCGCGTTCCGGCCCAGGACCTTTCGCAGCGAACGATCGTGGACGCGGGCCAACAGCAGCAGCGCCGAAATCGCTCCGATCAGCGCCATCAGCATGTCGGTCTGCGTATCCCATGGGTCGCCCTGTGTGCCGAGAAAATCATCCGCCGCCGCCCCACTCGTGATCGCCGTGAACCATTCGATCAGTTCGTAGAACGCGGAAAACGCCAGGCACACGCACACGATGAGAAAACCCAGCCAGCGGCTGCCAGTCCGCCGGGCCCGGTCGAAAGGTTGGAGCGGCGACGTGCGCACCAGAATCTCACGTGTGAGGATCGCGGGAATGAAGCCCTGCGCGAAATGCCCGAGTTTGTCGTAATGGTTGCGCGTCCAGCCGAACCAGTCCTGCGCCCACTCGCCCAACGGGACCTGCGCGTACGTGTAGTGGCCGCCGACCAGCAGCACGACGCAGTGGAGCCAGAGCAAAACCAGCAGCAGACTTGAAAGTGGAAACCGGCGCCGGAGCGCCACGATGACCGGCAGGCCGATCACGACTGGGATCGATTCGAGCCACCAAGTGAACCGGTCGTGCGGGGCGATCCACGACCCCACCAGAATCGGAACGAGCAAGACCACGAACCAAAGAAGACGGCGATCAAACATGAGGTTCCCAGCGGAATGGATAGGAAGCGCGTCGGGGTCAACGCGCTCCCTCCTTCGCCAAGCCTACGAAGGGCAGGCCATCGTCGCGTGTTCGGGGTGGCGTCCCCCAAGCCGCCTTTTCGGTCAGAACTAACCTTTCGCAAAAACCAACGACGCGTTCGTTCCGCCAAAACCAAAGCTGTTCGCCAGCGCGGCGCGGACCGGCTTGGCCACGGCCGTGTTGGCCGTGAAGTTGAGGCCGGTGGCTACGCATTCCGGGTCGAGGTTCGAGAGATTGATCGTGGGCGGAATGATACCGTGACGGATCGCCAGCACCGCGGCAAACGCGCCCATCGCGCCCGCGCCGCCGAGGAGGTGTCCGGTCATCGATTTGACGCCGCTCACGTGCAAGTCGGTCTTGTTTTCGGCAAACACATTGGCAATCGCCGCCGCTTCCTCGCAATCGCCGCCGGGCGTGGACGTGGCGTGGGCCGACACATAATCGATCGCGGTGGGGGCGAGTTCGGCGCGGACCAGGGCGGCGCGCATCGCCCGGGCCGAACCTTCGGCGCCGGGCGCCAGCGAGGAGAGATGGAAGGCATCGGCCGACGCCCCATAGCCGCACAATTCGGCATAAATTTTGGCGCCGCGTTGCAACGCCTGCGCCCGTTCCTCGAGAACGAACACCACCGAGCCTTCCGAGAGGACAAAGCCGTCCCGATCGCGATCATAAGGACGGGACGCTTGCTCGGGGGCCTCATTGCGGGTGGAAAGTGCGCGCATCTGCGCAAAAGCCCCGATGGCGAGCGGTGTCACCGTCGACTCGGCTCCCCCGGCGATCATCACATCGGCATCGCCGCGGGCAATCGACGCGGCGGCTTCCCCGAGCGCATGCCCGCTCGTCGCGCAGGCCGAAGCCACGCTCATGTTCGGTCCGCGGAAATCGAGCAAGAGACTCACCTGCCCCGCGAGCAGATTGGGGGCGATTTGAATGATGAAGAACGGCGAGATCTTGCGAAAACCTCCGCTTTTCAGGGTGTCGTGCATCGCTTCCATCTCCGGCAGGCCACCCAAGCCCACTCCCAAATTAACCCCCATCCGGTCGGGAGAGAGCGTCGCCCGGTGCGCATCGAGGCCGGAATCGGCATAAGCTTCCACGGCAGCGGAAGCGCCGAGATGCGTGAAACGGCCGAATTTCTTCAGATCCTTTAACGTCAGAGCCTGCGTGAGCGGTTCCCCTTCCGCGCCGCGCGGATGCAAGACGGCCGGCAAGGCCCGCGCCGGATCGAAATTCTTCACTTCACCCGCGATGTGGGCCGTGCAACCGGTGGGATCGAACCGCGTGATCCGGCCGATCCCGCTGCGGCCAGCGATCAGCGCAGCCCACGTGTCAGGGGCGGTGTTACCGACGGGCGTAACCGCACCGATCCCGGTAATGACCACACGGCGGCGGGAGGCATTGGCAGTATTCATGATGAAAAAGGGATCGGATAAATCAGAGAGAATGGAATCGGGTCACTTTAGGGTCCGGAAAGGGCGGGTCGAAGACCCGCCCTGCGGCAATGAGTTCGAAAACGCATGGAGGGTGAGGAAAGATCAGAATGCACTCAAAAAATCATGGCCGGGCCGCGCCTTCGTCGCCGCTTTCGCACGGGATTTCGGAGCGCTGGCTTCCTCACTGAATTCCGCGCGCATCCGCTGGCGCATCGTGACGAGAATTTCTTCGCTCCGCACCGGATCGTCGATCGCGCGGGCAAACAGCAGCGCACCCACCAACGCGCTCATGAGGTGAGTCACGCGCGTGCGATTGGCGTCCGGATCGTCGCTCAACCGCAGCGCCGTGGCGAGGCGGTCAAGGTGCCGGGTAAATTCGCGGGAATATCCCGCGCGGGCCGATCCTTGCAGCCGGGCCATGTCGGCACCGACCGCCACGACCAGACAGCCCGCCCCGCGATTGTCGCGATGCCGGGTCGAGAGATAGCTGTCGATCAACATCCGGGCGCGCTGGCTGACCGTAGGTTGAGCGGCAATTCGCTCCAGATTGGGCATGGCGCCGGCAAACGCCGCGGCACACGCCTCCGCCACCAACTCGGTCTTGTCGCGGAAATGAGCATAGAACCCACCGTGGGTCAGACCCGCCCGGCGCATCACCTCATCCACCCCGGTCTCGGCCACCCCACGTTCGCGAAAAGCCTGCCCCGCCGCCACCAGAATGCGGTGCCGGGTCGCGTGCTTATGATCTAATGTATAACGCATTAAATACAAAATGGTTAAGATAGATTACCAACGGCCTTCCAGAGTGTTATCGCCAAGTCGGAAGGATTAAATGACGATCGTCATTCAATATCGCAAGGCCAAAAGTACGACGACAGGTGACCGGAGGGGTTTTGACTTTGCCGACAAGCTTCCCTTTCTTGGCCGGCTCTTTCCACCGATGCAGCAGCTTCATCCTTACTGGCGCATGGACTACATTGAGGCGCCGCGGTATCCGGCGACGGACCGGCCTTTCAGCGACCTGCCGGCCTTGGGTGACGATCGGAGCGCACTCATCGTCCATCGCTCGGCCCTTTCCTATCTCATCCTCAATCGTTTCCCTTACAATCCAGGCCATCTGCTCGCCGTTCCGTTTCGGCCGGTCACCGATTTGGATCAGCTCGAACCGGCCGAACGGACCGATCTCATGGAGATCACGATTTTTGCCAAAAAGATGCTCCACGCCGCCTTCAAGCCCGACGGTTACAACATCGGCTTCAATCTCGGCACCGCCGCCGGCGGGAGCATCGCTCACTTGCACGCCCACATCGTCCCCCGCTGGGCTGGCGACAACAATTTCATGCCCGTCATCGGGCAAACCCGCGTGCTGCCGCAGGCGCTTGATTCCACATGGGAACGGTTGGCCGCGGTCGCGACCATCTTGTCCCACGCGAAGTGACGTTCCCCATGCCGACCGCCACCCGCCCTCCGCTCTCCTCTGCCGTGCCGTCCAAAACGCTTTATTTTCCCAATCCGCGACATCTGCACCAGCTCTATGCCGGTCGCGATGACAACCTGACCTTGGTGGAACATGCGCTCGGGGTGAAACTGGTCACTCGCGAGGAATGGCTGAAGATCGATGGCCCGGCCGAGGCCATCGCGCGCACGGAAACCCTCTTCGGTCACCTGAACGAGGCGCGGGGCCAGGGGGTCGTCATTCGCACGCCCGACTTCGCGCGGATCGTCGCCACGTTTGCGCGGGGCGACAGCAAGGAATTGCAGGAGCTTTTCGGCGCGCCACTGGTGATCACCACCAACCGCCGCAGCATCGTGCCGAAGACCCTCGGCCAGAAATTTTACCTGCAATCGATCCAGAAGAATCCGATCGTCTTCGGCATCGGACCCGCCGGCACCGGCAAAACCTACCTCGCGATGGCCGCCGCGATCTCGGCCCTGCTGAAAAACGAGGTCCAGCGCGTAATCCTCACCCGCCCGGCGGTCGAGGCGGGCGAAGCGCTCGGGTTCCTGCCCGGCGACTTGCGGGAAAAAATCCTGCCGTATCTCCGGCCGCTCTACGACGCGATGCACGACATGCTCGATGTCGAGGACGTCACCCGCCTGACCGAGAAAGGCGTCATCGAGATTGCCCCCCTCGCCTACATGCGCGGGCGCACGCTTTCGCATTCCTTCATCGTTCTGGACGAGGCGCAGAACACCACGCCGGAGCAGATGATGATGTTTCTCACCCGCCTCGGCGAGGATTCGCGTATGATCATTACAGGCGACGTGACCCAGATCGATCTGCCGCGGTCCAAGGCGAGCGGCCTGGTCGAAGTCAGCCGGATCCTGGGCGATGTCCCGGGCATCGATTTCCATTATTTCAGCGGTGCCGACGTCGTGCGCCATCCGCTCGTCCTAAAGATCATCGAAGCTTACGAACGTTATAAAAACCCGATGGGAGAAGCCGCCAGCCAGAGCTGACCGGACTATTTTTCATGTCCCTGCGCCAAAATCTGCAATTGCTCCGCGGCGGCCTGCTCGGCCCCCGCCGTTCCCGCAAGGCCTCGGATACGTCCGCCGCGATGGCCTTTCTCGGCACCAGCCGGTTTGTGGCCGGCCTGATCTTCGTCGCGACCGTCGTCGCGATCGTGTTCATCAGCTTTGTCGGCGTCAGCACGCTCAACCTCCCCATCCTGCCCGGCCAGTTTGCGACCGTGCGCGTCGAAGCCAGCGGGCCGTTCAGCTACGTCAGCGAGGAAAAAACGCGCGCCGCGCGCGACGCCCTGGTCGACCGGGTGCCTCCGGTGTACCGCCTGGACTACCTGCCGCTGCAACAGTTCGAATCCAACATCCGCGACTTGCTCGTGCAGCTCGATAAATTCGAGCACGATTTCCCGACCAACACCCCCAGCCTCGCCAACCGGCGCGACGCGCTGGCGGGCGTTATCGACGCCTTCAACGCCAAGGGGCCGTACCGCGCGAGCGTCGAGGACGTCGTCACCCTCCTCGGCGCCGGCGACACCAAGACACGCTCGCTGCTGGTGGAAAGCGGCCTGGCGGCGCTGCGCGAAATCTACACAGAAGGCGTGCACGACACCTCGCTCGAGCAGAATGGCCAGCCCAACAGCGTGACCGTCTACCAGATCCTGCGGCCCAATGGTGAAATCACGCAGCGCCCGGTGCAATCCCTGGAACAGGCGCTCACCTTCCTCCGCATCAATCTCGCCGCCGAAGGCACCGGCCGGCCGATCTCGACCGCACTCTTCCGCCTTTTCCGGAACGGCATCATCCCGAATATCGTTTTCGACCGGGACGCCACCCAGCACCGTGAAACCGAGGCGCTCAAGGCGCTCAAGCCGGTCACTGTTTCCGTCGCCCGCGGACAAACCATCGTCGACCCCGGCACCCGCGTCACGCCGGAGCAGTACGAAATGCTGATGGCGCACCGCCAGTTCCTGGTCGCTTCCGGCGATACGCCGCGCGACGAAGGACTGCGGCTGTTCGGCCGCACCCTGCTCGTGCTCGCGATGGTGATCGCTTCCGTCTTCTACATCCGCCTGGAGGATCGCGAAACGCTGCAAAACAACGGCCGGCTCGCCCTGCTGGCGCTCGTCGTGATCATCAACCTCGCCTTGGTGCGCGTCACGTATTCGCTGCTCAGCCTCGAATTTTTCCAACGCAACAGCTCGTGGGCCTCAACCCTGCCCTACATCGCGCCCACGGCACTCGCCCCGCTGATCGTCGCGATCCTCATCGATGCGGGTTCGGCCATTTTCATGGCGCTGCTCATCTCGATTTTCACCGGCGTCATCTACGGCAACCGCCTCGACCTGCTCGTGCTGACATTTCTCGCCTCGATGGTGGCGATCTTTGGCTGCCGCGACGTCCACAAACGCGGGCGCGTGGTGAGTGCCGCGGTCTCCGGCGGCCTAACGGTTGCCGCCTTTGCCCTCCTGATCGGTTTCGTCGATCAAGTCCCCGCCATCACCCTCGTCCAACAGGTGATCGCCGGTCTGCTCATCGGCCTGCTCACCGGTATCCTTGTCGTCGGAGTCCTGCCCGTGCTCGAGAGCCTTTTCAAGCGGACCACGGACATCACCCTGCTGGAGCTGACTGATTTCAATCATCCCCTGCTCCGCCTGATGCAGCTCGAGGCGCCCGGCACGTATCACCATTCCCTGGTCGTCGCCCAACTGGCGGAAAATGCCTGCAACGCGATCGGGGCCAATCCGCTGCTGGCGCGGACCTGCGCGCTGTTCCACGACATCGGCAAAACGGCGAAGCCCGAATACTTTTCGGAAAACCAGCGGGAAGGCGCCAATCCGCACGACGCCAGCAATCCCGCCCTCTCCGCGCTCATCATCAAAAACCACGTGCAGGACGGCGTCGAACTCGCGCACCGGCACAAGCTCCCGCGCGCCGTGATCGATGTCATCCAGCAGCACCATGGCACCTCGCTGATCCGCTACTTCTACGAACGGGCCAAAATCGGCAGTGTCGCGCCCTTCCCGCTCGCCGGCACCGCGCTGCCAGGACAAGAAAACGTCAAGGCCGCAGACTCACGCGAGCCGTTCAACGCGGTGGCCGAGAGCACCTATCGCTACGACGGCCCGCGTCCGCAATTCAAGGAGAGCGCGGTGGTTTCGCTCGCCGATGCCATCGAGGCCGCTTCGCGCTCCCTCCGCCGGGTCACCCCGCAGCATCTCGGGGAATTGATCGATTCCATCTTCCGCGACCGGATTTCGGATGGCCAGCTGGACGAGGCTCCGCTGACCTTCGCCGAACTCGCGCAAATCAAGAGCAGCTTCACCTTCACCTTGTTGAACATGCTGCATTCGCGCGTGGCCTATCCCTCCGACACTCGCGCGACCGCGGCTGAAGCCAAGGGATGAGGCGCGCCGAGCCACGCCCCATCACGGTGGCCAACCGGCATCCGCGGCTGCAGCCCGACCGGCGGCGCCTGATCCAGGCCATCCATGTATTGGATGCCCATCACGACGCGCTGGCGGCCAAAGGTCGTTCGACCCTCGGCAATTCGCATGAGCTGTCGCTCGCCTTCCTGACCGATTCCGCCCTCGCCGGACTCCACGCCGATTTCCTGGCGGATCCCACCACCACGGATGTCATCACCTTCGAAGGCGACACCGCCCTGGGGTTTGCCGGTGAAGTCTGTGTCTCCGTCGATACCGCGGCGGCCTACGCGAAAAAGCACCGGAGGGATTTTCGCGAAGAGTTGCTGCTGTATGTGGTGCATGGCTGGCTGCACCTGGCGGGGCACGACGATCTCCAGCCGGTGAAAAAAAGGGCAATGCGGCGCGCGGAGGCCCGGGCACTCGCC
>CAMAPG010000080.1 GCA_945859965.1 Opitutus sp. GAS368
ATCGACCTGGATGCGGACCGTTTGAAAGTGGCGCAGAAGCTCGGGGCGACGGCGGTCCTCAAGGCCGATACGAAGGACCTCGCGGCGGCCGTGATTAAGTTGACGAATGGCCGCGGCGCCGATGCGGCGTTCGAGGTCGTGGGAATTTCGCCGACGGTCAGGACCGCCATCGAGTGCGTTCGCAAGGGCGGCAGCGTCACACTTGTCGGCAATCTGAAACCGCAGGTCGACCTGCCGTTGCAGTCGGTCGTGACGCGCGAGATCCGGCTGATCGGCACATGCGGCTCGGCGGGCGAATATCCCGCCTGCCTCGACCTGATCACGAGCGGCAAGGTCAACGTCACGGAATTTATCAGCGCGATCTCCTCCCTCGAGGAAGGCGCGAGCTGGTTCGAGCGCCTCTATGCGGCGGAAAAAGGGTTGATGAAAGTGCTGATCAAGCCCTGAACCGAACGATGGCCAAACTCAGAACCGCCCTGGTCGGCTGCGGCAAGGTCGGACATCTTCACGCGGTAGCGCTGCAATCGCTGCCGGAATCGGAATTCGTGGCGGTCTGCGCGCGCACGCCGGCGAAGGCCGAGGCGTTTGCCGCGAAGTACGGCGTCGCCGCCTACACCGATGTTGAAAAAATGCTCGACCAGGCGAAGCCGGACCTCGTGTGCATCTGCACGCCGCATCCGGAGCACGCGGCGCCCACCATCGCGGCGGCGCGCCGGGGCGTGCACGTGCTGGTCGAGAAACCGCTGGCGTCGTCGCTGGCGGACTGTGACGCGATGCTCGCGGCCGCGAAGGCCGGCGGCGCGGTGATCAGCACGGTGTGCCAGCGCCGGTATTATCCGCCCTGTCTGCGCATCCGGAAAGCGATTGAAGCGGGCAGCCTGGCGAAACCGGTGCTCGGCGTGGCGACCGTCTTTGGCTGGCGCGACGAGGCGTATTACAAAAGCGATCCCTGGCGCGGCAGTTGGAAAGGGGAGGGCGGGGGTGTGCTGGTCAACCAGGCGCCGCACCAGCTCGACCTGCTGCTCTGGTACATGGGCGAAATCGAGGAAGTCTTCGGCTACTGGGGCAATGTGAATCATCCTTACATCGAGGTGGAGGACACAGCGGTTGCGGTGGTGCGGTTTAAAAACGGCGGCTTCGGTAATATTCTCGTGAGCAACAGCCAGAATCCGGCGATCAACGCGCGCGTTTCGGTCCACGGGAGCAACGGTGCCTCGGCCAGCGTGCAGACCGACGGCGGCGCGATGTTCATTGCGGGCATGACGACCGCGGTGGAACCCCCGTTCAACGATGTCTGGACGATTCCCGGGCAGGCGCAGCATTTGCCGGAATGGAAGGCGGAAGATGCGCGGCTGTTCGCGACGGTGAACCCGATGGAATATTTTCACCGGCTCCAGATCCAGGAGTTCATCCATGCGTTGCTGGAACGGCGGCCTCCGGCCATCAGCGGCGAGGATGGCCGCCGGACCGTCGAACTTTTTACGGCCATTTATCGCGCGACCCGCGATCGTCAGCCCGTTCGGTTTCCCCTCAAGGCGGAATAGCCGCCACCATAGTCCCCGTAGGTCATCGCGAGTCTGGCATCGGCCGGGCGGGGCGATCCAGCTGGATTGCTTCGTCGCTTACGCTCCTCGCTATGACAGACATTTTCAGTCGTTCCTAACCAGTTTACCTCCGAGTCTGTTACTCCATTAACACTGCCACCCTCGCCGCAAAATCGACGCGCGCCCGCTACGGCGTGCTGGGCCTTTTGTTTGTCACGGTGGTCATCAACTACCTCGACCGGAGCAATCTCTCGGTCGCGGCGACTGACCTTGCGCGCGACCTGCGTTTCGATTCGGTGCAACTGGGGCTGATCTTTTCCGCGTTCGGCTGGTCGTACGCGTTTCTCCAGATTCCCGGCGGATGGCTCGTGGACCGTTTTCGTCCACGCGTGCTCTATGCGACGATCTGCCTGTTCTGGTCGGTGGCCACCGTGCTCCAGGGATTTGCCGGCGGCTTTCTCCTCCTGTTCGGGCTGCGCCTGTTGCTCGGCGCCTGCGAAGCCCCGGCCTTTCCGATCTGCAACCGGGTGGTGACGAAATGGTTTCCCGACCGGGAGCGCGCGGGCGCGATTGCGAGCTACACCTCCGGGCAATTCGTAGGGCTGGCCTTCCTGACGCCGCTGTTGGTGATGGCGCAAACCCACTGGGGCTGGCACGCGGTATTCTTTCTCACCGGCGGCATCGGCATCGTGTGGGCCGGGCTGTGGTACCTCTGGTATCGCGATCCCACGGACTCCCGCTGGATCAATCCGGCGGAGCTCAACTACATCCGGGCTGGTGACGGCCTGGTCGAAGAAGGAACCAAAGCACCCGCGGGCCAGGCGGGCTTTGCCTGGGCGGACCTGAAGCTGGTGCTGGGCCGGCGGAAATTGTGGGGAATTTATATCGGCCAGTTCGCGGTCAATTCCACGCTCTGGTTTTTCCTCACTTGGTTTCCCACCTACCTGGTGAAATACCGCGGCTTCGATTTCATCAAGGCGGGCTTCATGGCCTCCGTGCCCTTCCTCGCGGCGTTCTGCGGCGTGCTGTCCTCGGGGTTTCTCTCGGATTTCATGATCAGGCGCGGGGTGACTCCGACGGTGGCCCGCAAAGTCCCGATCATTTCCGGACTGCTGCTCTCGACCAGCATCATCGGAGCCAACTACGTGGACGATCCGAAGCTCGTGGTAATGTTCATGGCCATCGCGTTTTTCGGCAACGGCTTCTCGTCGATCACCTGGGTGCTGGTGTCCTCGCTCGCGCCCCGGCGGCTGCTCGGCCTGACCGGCGGCGTTTTCAACTTCATCGGCAACCTCGCCTCGATCACGGTCCCGATCGTCATCGGCCTGCTGGTCCGCGGCAACAACTTCGCCCCCGCGCTCCTCTACGTCGGCGGCCTGGCCCTGCTCGGCGCGCTGTCCTACCTCTTCATCGTCGGTAATGTGGAGCGGGTGGAAGAAAGCCAAAAATGAGTGAAAGATTCGCCCCCCAATTTGCCGTTCCAAGCAGTAACCAGGCGAAACTGGCTCTTCAGCAAGCAACGCCCGACAGAATGCCAACGATCTTCGAGCGAGAAGGATTTCGCTTCTTTTTCTATTCCAATGACCACGTGCCCATTCACGTCCATGTGCGATACGCAGGAGGTGAAGCGGTATTCTTCGTGGAAGAAGACGTTGAACTGCGCGAGTCGTCAGGCCTGAAAGTCCGGGATTTGAAACGTGCCCAGGAGCTTGCCGAAGAGCATCGGACGGTTATCGTTTCCAAGTGGCATGAGTTCTTCGGCTGACAGGATCCATTCGGCGCTCTATTCGGAAGGGAGCATCATCGTTCGTTTTACGAGCGGGGTGGAGATCCGTTTTCCGATTGCGGCGAGTCCACGTCTCGCGAATGGATCGACTGCGGCTTTGAGTAGAATCGAAGTCTCGCCGTTTGGACTGCATTGGCCCGAGCTGGACGAAGATCTATCTTCCGCCGGGCTCCTTAGAGGTGATTATGGCCAGCAAAGCCAAGCCGGCCTGACCAGACGCTAGCAACGGCCAAGCCAAAGGGGCCGAGTTTCAAATCATTAAATCCCATATCTTTCCTTGGGTTTGTGCTTCCCCGGATATTTCGGACACGCGTTGAGCGTGTTGTAGGTTAGCTCCGGGAAGTCCCCTGTTCAGTGCTGTCCGTAAAGCCGGACTCGGCGAGTCACCCAGCTTAAATGGAAGAGAAACACCTTTCACCATCACTTCGTATTGATCAATTATGAATAACCAAATATGGCTCTGGGTCGGCTTTAATGTCTTTGTGCTCGCGATGCTGGCACTGGACTTGGGTGTCTTTCACCGGAAGGCCCACGTGGTTTCGTTTAAGGAATCGATCACCTGGACCGTCGTATGGATTGCACTGGCCTTGCTGTTTAATTTCGGCATCTGGCATTTTCAGGGTTCGCAGAAAGCCTTGGAGTTTTTCACAGGTTACCTAATCGAGAAATCCCTGAGTGTGGATAATGTCTTCGTTTTCGCCCTGTTGTTTGGTTATTTTGCGGTGCCGGCAAAGTATCAGCATAAAGTGCTTTTCTGGGGAATCCTTGGGGCGCTCATTATGCGGGCGGTGATGATCGCACTTGGCGCGGTGCTTATTACGAAGTTTGCCTGGATTATCTATGTTTTTGGCGGATTCCTGATCCTCACTGGCATTAAGATGATTGTGAAGCGGGAGGAGGAGATTCATCCCGAGCGCAACCCGGTCGTACGATGGTTCAAAAAGCTCATGCCGGTCACGAGCGACTATCGTGAAGACAAGTTCTTCGTGCGCGAAAATGGCATTCTCATGGCGACACCACTCTTCATTGTGCTCTTGTTGGTCGAAATATCCGACTTAATCTTTGCGGTGGATTCCATTCCCGCGATCTTTGCGGTGACGACTGATACCTTCATTGTTTATACTTCGAACGTATTTGCCATCCTCGGCCTCCGTTCTCTCTACTTCGCATTAGCCGGAGTGATGGATAAGTTCCACTACCTGAAAATTGGCCTTGGGTTGGTGCTGACCTTTGTCGGGGTTAAGATGATTCTCGCCCATACCGCCTGGAAAATCGATACGTTCCTATCGCTCGGGGCCATCGTTTTGATTCTGACCATCAGTGTGGTGTGGTCACTGCTTAAGCCAAAGTCGTCCGTCAAGCTGGTGCTACCTGATGCTCTGAAAACCAAGAGGGAAGAGCCATGATGGCAGGATTCATCGAGATCTTCGTGCTGCTATTATTATTGGTCGCAAATGGCGTTTTCTCCATGACAGAAATGGCAGTCGTAACGTCCCGCAAAGAGGGCGCAGCCGAAGGGGTCAGGCCGCTTATTGTTAGAAAACACCCGTTAAACTGATTTCGGATCTTCTGGGGGAATGTGGTTAAGAGCATTCTGGCGCAGGCGGCATATATGAAATCGGGCCGAACTGGCCTTTCCCAAGTGCAGTTCGCGGACGAGCCATCGGTAGTTTGCGCCACAGGTTCGGCGAAGACATTCGGCAAGTGCGATTTTCCAGTCCTCGCCCTTCCGGGCAGCTCGCAAATCGTGCCGATCACGCCCCAGACGATGCAGCGCCTGATCGAGTGCTTGCCGCCACTTTTCTTCGCGAATCGCATCGCGCTCCGGTCCGCAAGGCGCTTCCGCGATGCCGCGGGGATCAAAACTCGCGGCGATCCCATTTTTCCATTCTGCATCTCCGATGACCCAGCCCTTTGTCATGGTTTCAAAGACATCCCGCTTTTGCCGTGCGGGGTCGGCGGCGAGCGCGACCAGCAACTGACCATACGCCAGCCAGCCCGCCCGGTCGTCCGAAAGCCGCAGTTCGCCCAGCCAATCACTGCAACTCAGTCCGCCCGGCCGATTCCCACTCAGAAACCACCGCAGGCTGCTCCAGCGATAATCGGCCAGACCAGCCATGCCGGTGAGACCGGCCCGAACAGGATTGAGATGGATATAGTTCACCACCCGTAGCAACGACCCGCCCGGTTGGATGAGAAGGGCTTGGTAGCGCCCTTGAAAAAGATGCCCTCGCTGCCGGCGATACCGGTTGAACCGGGTTGCATAGGTGGATTCCAGCCAGTGCACGCTCTCGGTCAGGTTCGCCTCCGGTGTTTGCACTGCCAGGTGGAAATGATTGCTCATCACCACGAAGGCGTGGAGCCGCCAGTGATGCAGCGCTGCCGCCTCGAAGAGGCATTGCTCGAAGGCCTCAGTTGCCCCGCGGGTCTCGAAGATCGGATGTCGATAATTACCACGGTTAATGATGTGGTAGATCGCATGCTCGAAGTGCAGCCGCAGAGGTCGGGCCATACACTCCAGAACGGATTCCAGCCGCCGCATGTTTCACTCAATCGATCCATCCCGGCACTTTCTCACAATAAGCGGCCTGACGCCTTGCCCCCGCCGGTTGAATCGCCGCATCCAGCCTTCGCTCAAGCCGCGGTCGACGCGGTTTTAAAATGTGAATTCCGTCCGGGCCTGAAGAATGGAAAATCTGTCGCGGTGAAGATGCGCATGCCCATCACGTTTAATGTCAGTGAAAAGTAAGAACCAGGATGAGGGAAACGCAGTATGCAGTGAAAAGCGCTGAGGTCTGGCCGCTGGGTTGTTCAATCTCGTTGGCCGCGCAGTTCAGCGTAAACGTTCGGCGAAATACTCGTATGCGTGCAGGGGCGCCGAAAGAGTCGGGCCGAGTTTTGTGGATGATCGGTGTTTTTGGGGAGAGTTAGGGCCGCGCAGCAAGGTTCTGCTTATCGGGTGACCGATGCCTTGCCTATGTCGATCTATCCATAAAAATCGCCCCGACCCTTTGCTTTCCATCAATAATCCAGGCTCTGGTCAGCCTGACCCCTTTCCTCGCCTGCAAGAATCATTTTTTTGGGCCTCCATTAGCCGGCCTGGGGTGAATGGGGTGGCCGGGTCAGTATCCGGCCGCTGCGCCGTCGCTGGCGCGGGGGTCCGCCGAACCGGAGCGCAGCGTCGTGACAGGGTCGACGAAGATGCCCATCGCATTGCCTTGGTTGCGCGACGACTCCGCAACCGGAAGTGTGTGGCCCATTCTGCGCAGGAGCTGCTGCGTGTCGTCGGAGATGGCCCACTTCTCGGCGTTCAGAACATCCGGCAGCCATTGGTGATGCACGCGCGGGGCCGCGATGGCCTCACCCACGTCCATTTGGAAATCGAGCACGTTCAGGATCACCTGCAGCACCGTATTGATAATAGTGCGCCCGCCGGGGGACCCGATGAGCAGATAGGGCTGCCCGTCCTTGACGATGATGGTCGGGGTCATCGACGAGATCATGCGCTTGTTGGGCGCGATCAAATTGGGGGCGGTGCCGATCATGCCGGTCGCGTCCGTCCGGCCTGGCTGGGGATTGAAATCGTGCATGATATTGCTGAGTAGGAAGCCGGTTCCGGGCGCGATCACGCGTGAACCATAGGAGCGCTGGATCGTATAGGTCACGACGACCGAATTGCCCTCGGCATCGATCACCGAGTAATGGGTGGTGTCCGGGGATTCCAGACGGTCGTTGAAGGCGACCGGATCGCTGGCGGAAACGCGGTTCAGGTTAATGCTGCGGCGGAGCCGCGCCGCGTGTTCCTTGGAGGTCAGGCGCGCGATCGGCATGTCGGGGTTGAAGTCCGGGTCTCCCAGGTAACGCGCCCGGTCGGCATAGGCCCGGCGCATGGCTTCCGCCATCAGGTGAAGATGCAAGGCGGAGTGATGGCCGGCGGCCCGCAGGTCGAATCCCTCCAGGATATTGAGCATTTCCACCAAGGCCGGTCCGCCCGAACTGGGCGGAGGCATCGTATAAACGTCGAAACCCCGATACGTACCGTGCACTGGTTTGAGATCCTGCGCTTCGTAGGAAGCCAGGTCCTGCTCCGTCACCAGTCCGCCGTTTCCGCGCATCGCGGTGGCGAGCATCCGGGCGGTTTCCCCCTTGTAAAATCCATCGCGGCCGTCCCGCTGAATGCGGCGCAGGGAGCGGGCGAGGTCGGGTTGTCTCCAGATCTCCCCCTCACCGTAGACTTCGCTGCCGTTTTTGAGCAACGCGGCGGCCGTCCCGGGAAATTTGCGGAAATCCTCCTGCAGCAGCAAAAAATCCTCGTGTAGCTTCTGGGTGACGGGAAAGCCCCCTTCGGCCAGCGCAATCGCCGGGGCGATCAAGTCCGCCATGGGCCGGCGCCCATATTTGCCGTGGGCGAGAAAAAAGCCGGCCACGGTCCCGGGCACGCCGGTGGACAGATAGCCTTCCCGGTTCAGGTTGGGGAGGAAGACGCCCTTTTCATCGAGAAACATTTTCGGGTGTGCCGCCGCCGGCGCCTTCTCGCGAAAATTGATGGCCGAGGTGGTGCCGTCCGCCATGCGGATCACCATGAACCCGCCCCCCCCCAGGTTTCCGGCGGTGGGAAGGGTCACGGCCAAGGCATACCCTGTGGCCACGGCCGCATCGACCGCGTTGCCTCCCTGTCGGAGGACCTCCCGGCCGACTTCTGACGCAATCCGGTGCTCGGAGACCACCATCCCGTGCCTGGCCTTGATCGGCGCGTAGGATGCTCCGGTGGCGAGAACGGGCAGGACGAGCAGAAGCAGGGCGAGACCTGAGCAGGTAACGAGGAGGGCACCTCTGGAGCCTGGTCTTTCCGTTCGGGAGATGTTTTCCGGGGCAATGGGATTTTTTTGCATGATGGGGGGGGTATTTTCCGCGCTGGCTGTGCCGTCCTGAATTTCGTCGTGAACACGCTGAAGCCAAGTAGTGCGGGTCAGCAAATGGGGTGGACTTCGACTGCCGGGTCAAGCTGGCGGACGTGGCCTGGCTGAGGGCCGTATGGTGGGAGCAGGATGGACGTTAACCTGCAAGCAGGCTCCTGCAGCAGCATGACGCCGGCCAAGCCGGCTGAATCCATCCTCTGGCCGCGGGCTGCCGCTTGGCTGGGAATTTTATCCCGCCGCATCGTTCCTCCCCGGCTTTTTGCTCTCCCAACGCCCATATTCGGCTTGCTGCCCGTGGCGCGGAACGAAGACTAGGAGGTCTGTTCCTCCTCCGGACCATTTAACCTTTTCACCGCCGTTACCCCCTCCGATCCGTGTCCTCCTCCTTACTGATCACCAACGTCCGTATCGTTGAACCCAGCCAGCGCGTTTATTCCGGCGACGTGCTGGTGCGCGATGGCCGCATTGCGGCGGCGGGCAAAGTCGATGGAGCGGCGGCCGCGGGTGCGAAAAAATTGGATGGCGGCGGGCGTTTGCTGACTCCCGGCTTGATCGATGTGCACACCCACGGGTTGATGCATGCGTTGTACGATACTCCCGAGGGCCTGCATGAGGCGGCCAAGGTGTTGGGACAGTTCGGCGTCACCACGGTGCTGCCGACGATCGTCCCGCAAATGAAAGAGGGCTGGGCCGAGGGTCTGGCTGCGGTGGCGGCGGCGATTCCGTCCGTGCGCGGGGTGAATATCCCCGGGCTCCATCTCGAGGGACCTTTCATGGCGATCGGCGGCGCGGCGTGTCCGACTTTGCCGGGCGATCTCGGGCTGCTCGAGGAAATGCTTTCGGCCTGCCAGAATCGGGTGACGGTCATGTCGATCAGCCCGGACACCCCGAACATCATCCCGGTCATCGAGCGGCTGCGCGAAAAGAAGATCGTCGTTTTTCTCACGCACACGCGCGCCTCGGTGGTGCAGAGCGAGGCGGCGATCGCGGCGGGCGCGGTCCACGCGACGCATTTCTATGACGTGTTTTACGCCCCGGCTGAGAGCGATCCGGGCGTGCGGCCCGTGGGCGTGGTCGAGACGGTGCTGGCCAACCGCGGCGTCTCGGTCGACTTCGTGGCCGACGGCGTTCACGTGCATCCGATGGCGATCCGGGCCGCGCTGGCGGCGAAGGGGCCGGAAGGAATTATTCTGATCACCGACTCCAATATCGGGGCTGGTCTGCCGCCGGGAGTCTACGACACCAAGTGGGGCTTCCAGGTTCGGATTCGGGAAGGCGATGGCGCCCGGCATATCACCAAGAATTCCCTGGCGGGCAGCGCGCTGACGATGAATCGCGGGATCGCGAATCTCAGCAAGTGGCTGGACCTGCCGCCCGAGCACATCTGGGCCATGGGTTCCTCGAACCCGGCGCGCCTGCTCGGCCTCAGCCAGACCGGCCGGATCGCCGCGGGCGCGGATGCGGACCTGGTGCTCTGGAACGACAATTTTCAACCTGTGAAAACATGGGTCAAAGGAGAATGCAGCTATGAATAAAAAGACATCTCAGTTTAACTTCGCTCCCGCGGACTTTATCCCTTTCCGCGACAAGAAGGCGATCGAGCGCGTGATCCGCATCAAGAAAGAGGATATCACGAAGCACAAGAATCCGGACTTCCGCATCACGGTCATGCCGGGTGCGGACATGGAGTTCCTGTGGATCAACGACATGTTCACCCGGATCCGGACCGCGATGGAGGCCGGCAAGCAGTTCGTGATGATCGCGCCGAATCCGTGGCCCAACTACTACAAGCTGGCGGCCCTGCTCAACGCGGCCAAGGTCGATTGCCGCCGCCTGTACACGTTCAACATGGACGAGTACGCGAACGAGAAGGGCGAGATCGCTCCCGAGACCTGGGAGTTCGGCTTCATGCACGCCTTCAAGAAATACTTCTGGATGAACCTGGACAAGAAGCTGCGTCCGCCGGAAAAGAACATCCAGGGTCCGAACGACAAGAACATCAAGGTCTACGGCAAGATGCTGGCCGATCTGGGTGGCGCGGACATTTGCTACAGCGGTCCTGGCTGGACGGGACACTTGGCGTTCATCGAGCCGGACGCGCCGGAATTCTCGTCGACCAGCCTCAGCGACTTTATGCAAATGGGGCCGCGGGTCTGTCGGTTGAGCCCGTTCACCATCGCGCAGAATTCCCTGCACGGCAGCTTCGGCATGAGCGGCAACCTTTGTGCCGTTCCCCCGATGGCCGCCACGATCGGGCCGGCCGAAGTCGTCGCCGCCAAGCACCGCATCGACCAGCACGGCATCACCGTGGATGGTTCGTTTGCCTCCTGGCAGCGCCTCACCACTCGGCTCGTGCTGCACGGCCCGGTCACCCCGCTGGTTCCGGAATCGATCCTCCAGAAGCTCCGTACGGACGTGTGGGTGTCGGAACTCGCCGCCGCCAACATCGAGACGCGCTGGGACAAGGGCTACTGAGCTCTCTCGCCATCCTTCTTCGAAGACCGCCGATGCAAATCGGCGGTCTTTTTTTGCGGTTAGATTCAATCACTGAGGATCGGCTTCGTCCCTTTGTGCCTTTGTGGTT
>CAMAPG010000081.1 GCA_945859965.1 Opitutus sp. GAS368
CCGTGGCTGCAACGCGGACAGCGGGGGTAGTTGCTTCATGGGCCATGAGCATCAGACGTGCGCCGGTCGCGCACAAGATCAGGATCGGAAAAAGCCCGATGCTTTTCGGCATCTTTCTCCTCAATCTTTATCTTTCTCTTTCTCGGATCGACGGTTTGTTTCAGTTTAAACGGGCAGGGAATGGGAGAAAGAGAAAGATAAAGATTGAGGAGAAAGATAAGTTTGCCGACCCGTCTCACGGGTTGCGGTGCAGCAACGAGCGACTCAAGTTGGGGGCGGATGAGCCGACCGAACATATTGTGGATAGTCACCACGCAATGGCGGGCCCAGGCGTGCGGCTATGCTGGGGATCCTAACGCCCGCACGCCGCATCTCGACCGGCTGGCGAAGGAGAGCGTCAATTTCCGCCAGGCGGTGACCCCACATCCGGCCGGGCCCTTCGCGCGTGCGGCGCTGCTGACGGGGATTCCCTGTCCGGAGAATCGCGTGAAGGATTATTTTGATCCGCTGCCGCCGACGGCGCGAACGTTCGCGCACCAGCTGAACGAACGCGGCTATGCCACGGCTTTTTTCGGCAAGTGGCATCTGGGGCGGCGCGATCCGGCCGCGCCGCTGGTCGGCGAAGCGCACGCCACCACGATCGTGCCGCCGGAGAGCCGGGGCGGATTCGGATTCTGGGAAGGTTTCGAAAGCGGATTTTTGCTGAACGATCCCTGGCTGCACGGCACGCGCCTCCCGGCGCCGGCGCGCTTCGAAGGCTACCAAAGCGACGTGGTGTGCGAGCGCGCGGCGGGCTGGATCAGGGAGCAGGGCGAAATCGTGGATTTCTCAAACGAGCGAATGACGCGCGAATGGAGACCTGAATCAATCCGCGACCTGCAATCCACAATCCGCAATCGGACTCCTTGGTTCACCTGCGTCAGTCTCGAGGCGCCCCATCCGCCCTACGCCGCCCCGGCTGCTGGAATCGCGCCCCGCGAGCCGCGCGATGTCAGCCTCCCACTCAATGTGCCGACGGGGGAAGCGGCGGCCAAAGCGCGGACCGAGCTGGCGGGATACTATGCGCACATCGAGGCCACGGACCGCGCGATTGGCCGGCTGCTGGCGGCGGTGGACCCCATCGGCGATTCCACGGTCGTCGTGTTCACGTCTGTGCACGGCGACATGCATGGAGCGCACGGCCTGTTCCGCAAAGGCTGGCCCCACGAGGAAAGCGTCCGGGTGCCGCTGCTGCTGCGGCATCCGCGACACCGGCATGCGGTGACGGGAATCGAGGACCGGCCGCTTTCGCTGCTCGATCTCTCCCAGCTCATGCTGGCCGAAATGGAAAAAACGACCCTGAAGCTGCCCGACGCCTTCGCGCGCATTTCGATGCCGGTGGCGGTCAACCTGCCGCACCAGTGCGACCGCGTCTGGCGGGGAATGCGGACCAAGGACCGGAAGCTGGTCCTGAATGCCGACGGTTCGCCGTGGCTGTTTTTCGATTTGGAAAACGACCCGTTCGAGCTGCGCAACCTGGCTGGCGACCCGTCGTGGATGGTGGAGATGACGGAATGGCGGATGCTGCTTGAGAAGTCCCGGTCGCGGTGACCCTCCGGGTTCCGTGCGGATGGCGGGAGCATTTGAACCGGTTTGGCCACGAAAGAGCGCAAGGAACACATAGATCGATCCATTCGATCTGTCGCCGATTTTGGGTCCGGAACAGCTCAGGCCAAGTAATCCGAGGATCGGCCTTTGTGTTCCTTGTGCTCTTTCGTGGCCAAAAATCAGGACCTGATGTTTGGCCGACGGTGGCGTCACCAATGTGGAGACGGCATTTTTCTAGCCGATAATTTCGATTTTCTTCGGTTGCGGCTGGAACTGGCGGCGGATCGCTTCCTCGATTTCGTGAAGCTTGACCGGCTTCGTGATGTAATCGTCCATGCCGGCGGAGAGACAAAGTTCGCGGTCGCCTTGCAGCGCATTTGCGGTGAGGGCGATGATCTTCGGCTGGCGATCGGCGGGAAGTCGGCTGCGGATCTGGCGGCTCGCCTCGAGCCCGTCCATTTCCGGCATCTGCAGATCCATCAGGACCAGGTCGTACCGGCGGTGCTCCAGCGTCGTGAGCGCCTCGAGCCCGTTGCCGACGGCATCGGCGCGGTAGCCGAGGCGTTCCAGGAAACGCAGCGCGACTTTCTGGTTCACGGGATTGTCCTCGGCCAACAGCACGTCGAGCGGGATTTCCTGGCCCAGCAGCCGGGCGCCGGACGTCTTGCGCGGGTCGACGGCGGGCTTTGGCTCGGCGGGAAAAACCGCGGTGATCGCCTGGATCAGGGCATTCGTCTTGATGGGTTTCGAAATGAAACTGTAGGCGTGCCGATCCTCGGGTGTATCGGTCGAGGCCTGGCCGAAGGGCAGCATGAGGAGGCGCGACCCGGGTATTGCCGCGAGCGTTTTCAGGCGGCTCACGGACTGGCCGTCGCGAGGAATATCGACGATCAACAGGCTCGGGGGCCCGGAGAGCGTGGCGGCGAGATCCACGGCCTGCTGCGGGGTGGCGACGATGTGGCTGACGATGCCTTCGCGGTCAAAAAAGTGGCGCAGCCGCTGCTGCATGAGGGGATATTCGTCGATCACGAGCACGGATCCCTTCCGCAGGAGAAAGGGCAGGATGGGCGTGTTGGCTTCCAGCGGGGCCGCCGCCGCTGCGGTCACCACGGTGAAGATGAAAGCCGAGCCCTCGCCGGGCTTGCTCTGCACGTGGATGTCGCCGCCCATCAGCGCGCAGAGGCGCTGGCAGATCACAAGGCCGAGCCCGGTGCCGCCGTACTTGCGGGTGGTGGACGAATCGACCTGGGAGAAGGCCTTGAACAGGCGGTTCAACCGGTCCGGCGGAATGCCGATGCCGGTGTCGCGGACGGTGAACTCGAGTTCCGTCCGGCTGGTCTGGCCGACGGGTGCCGAGAGGCAGCGCACTTCGACCGAAATCGTGCCGTTGGGGGTGAACTTGACGGCGTTGTTGATCAGGTTGACGAGCACCTGGCGGAGCCGGGTGACATCGCCGATAATCCAGTGCGGGACGTTGGGCTCGACCATGTAGGCGAGATCGATGTTTTTGGCGGCGCCCTGGACGGCAAACAGGTCGATGGCCTCCTCGAGACAGAGGGTGAGTTCAAACGGCAAGTGCTCCAGCTCCATCTTTCCCGACTCGATCTTGGAGAAATCGAGAATATCGTTGATGATCGTGAGCAGCGCTTCGCCCGAACTGCGGATGGTATTCACGAAATCGCGCTGCTCGTTGCCGAGGCTGGTTTCGAGGAGCAGGCTGGTCATGCCGATTACGCCGTTCATCGGGGTGCGGATTTCGTGCGACATGGACGCGAGGAATTCCGACTTGGCGCGCGAGGCGGCGTCCGCCTCGACCTTGGCGCGGCGGAGGGCCTGCTCGGTTTCCACACGTGTCGTGATGTCCGCCAGCATGGCGATGAAGTTTTCCAGGCCACCGGTCTTGTTACGGACCGGCTGGATTTCCAGCTGCAGGTGGTATTTGCGCCCGGACTTGGAGTAATTGACGATGTCGGTGCTGATGCCGAGCCCACGGCTCATCGCGGCACGAATGCGGACGACCGAGCGGACCTTGGTCTCGGGGCCGACCATGAAATCCAGCGGATTGCGCCCCACGACCTCGTCGAGCTTGTACTCCATCACCCGGGTGAAGCTCTCGTTGACCCATTCGATCCGGCCGTCGATCGTGCCGATCATCACGAGATTGTCGGTGCGCGCGGCGACGAGGGAGAGCTTGCGGGTGGCGGCCTGACTTTCGCGGAGGGCTTCCTCCGCTTCGCGACGGGCGGTGATATCCTGGACCGTGCCGATGATCCGGAACGGCGTGGAGTCGGCAGCGGTCGCGACCGATTTCGAGCGGGCGTAGACCCAGCGCCATTCCCCGGAACGGGCGCGGACGCGGTATTCAGGATCGATGAAGTCGGTCACGCCAGCCAACTGGGCATCGGTCCGGCGGCGGAAGAGCGGAAGATCGTCGGGATGGATGAGCGACTGCCAGGCCTCGACGGTGGCGGGCATGCGGGTCTGTTCATAGCCCAGCATCGCCCAGAGCTGTAATAGACGTGTCCGGCCGGGACATTCCACTCGAAGATTCCGATCTGGGTGGAATCGAGCGCGAGGCGCAGGCGTTCGTCGGAGACCTTGAGGCGGGCCTCGATGCGGCGGCGTTCCTCGTTTTCGGCCAGCAGGCGTTTGTTCGACTGGTCGGAGGAGAGCAGTCCGGCGCGCGCGGTGCGGGCCAGGTGCACGCTGAGGCCGAGCAGCACGGTGATGCCGAAGCCGGCCAGCAGAGCGAATTCGGGCAGGGAGCGGCGGTTGCGGGAGAGGAAATCCTCCGAGGGCGTGAGGCTGAAGCGCATCCGCCGGTCGGCGATCGGATAGATCGAATCGAAGGATTGTTCTTCGTCGTGGAAGGTGGAGGAGTCGGACGAATTGAATACGACCTCGCCCGCGATCGACACGGTGGTGTGGTATTTGACCGAAAGCTGGAGAATGCGATCGATGGCGCTGAAGAACCGCTGGTAAAGGTATTCGGCGGCGACGTAGCCGATGATTTGTCCTTCGCGCTTGATCGGGGCGTAGATGGCGAAGCCCTTGCCCGCGAGCGGCACGTCGATCGTGGGGGAGATGACGGGAATTCCACGATTGCGCGCGACCGCGAGCGCGCCGGCGCGTAAGGGCTCGCTCGAATGAGCGTAGTTGAAGGCGGACTCATTGCCTTTGGCGGGATAGATCCAGCGGGTGTGGAATGACGGGTCCACCCAGGCGACCGAGATGCAACCCGGGGCGTCGCGCAGATGCGTCGCGGCATCGGCTTCCCAGATCCCGGTCGCGTTGTCCGAGGTCTTGCTCCAGCTTTGGGCGAGGTGCTCGACGTCGGCGGCCTGGTGGCTGAGCGCGAGGCTGGTGTTGTTGGCCAGGCTCTGGATGGCGATCTTGGTGTTGGTGCCGAGGTAGACCAGTTCGCGCTCGCGCAAACCGATCCAGAGAATGACGGTGAGCGTGATGCACCCGATCACCGCCGGCATGGGCGACCAGTTGGGCGGACCACCGGCGATCTTGAGGTTTTCCCGCCAGGCGAGGGCGAGCAGGGCAAGCCCGAGCAGCAAAAGCGCGATGGCGTCGAGCGGGGAGGTGGCGGTGTTGGTGCCCCAGGAATAGACCGCCGGCAGACTGGTGGCATACCCGAGCAAGGTCGAAAAACCGACGGAGGCGACGACGGAGCCGGTGACGGCTTCCGCAAAAATCCGGGTGCGGCCCCCGCCGCGCAATCCACGGATGCTGAGGACGATGCTGGCCAGGAAAAGACTGCCGGCGACAATTGCGGCCATCCGGCCGGGAGCCTCGGTGCCGATCAGCAAGTAATCGCGCGCCAGGAATTCGTCGATGCCCAGGTCGTATTGCGTGATCTGCTCGACGAGGGAAAGCAGGCCGATCGCGGCGGGCATCAGCGCGGCCCAGGCGAACTTGGACCAGCCCAATTCGACCAGGAGCAGCACCGCACCCAGGAGGACGAGGCAAAGGGCAGTGTTGGCCCGGATCGGAGCCACCCCACCCATAACCTGAACCAAGATATCAAGATTGAGGATCCAGCCGGCGAAGGCGGCGGTCCCAAACAGCAACAGTGCCACGGCTAGGGCGAGCGAGGAACGCTCCAGCCAGGAACGGCGTGGCAGGGTGGGAGGGAGGGACATCAGAGCGTATCCCCAGTCATTGGTCCGGTTGTTAGCACGATCCGGTTCTCATCAAAGGCGAAGAGGCGTTAACGTTGCAAGTAAGGTGAAAGAATTTTTTCAGGAGCAGGCGAGGGAACCGGCTTGGTCGGAGGAGAATACCGAGGTGACAGCAGGTTACGAAAAAAATTCGTCGGGCCGAGCATAAACGCCCAGGACGGCTTGGCGAGGTTGCCGGTCAATTTCACTTCCAGGACTTGTGACAAAGGAGAAAGGATGGCTCCCATCACGGCTTGGGGAATGAAGCGGCTTTCGCCGAAGGGAAACACCTTGGCGTTGAAATTGAGTTCCTTCCGGTCGAGGGCGTACGAGCCCTTGGCGTCGATGACCGAGTTGGCGCCGGTGAGCTTCAGCTCGGGAAACACAAGCCGGGGGCCCTCGAGTTTGAAATTCGTGCGCAATGCGGTGAAACGCAGCGAGGTAAAATTGAGCAATTCCGACAAAAGCCCGAGCAGCCGGACCTCGCCCAATTCGGCGCCGGTGAGGTCGGCATTGCCTTCGCCCTGGAAGCTGAAGGGGTCGTCGTATTTCCCGATCGCGGAAACGGCGAGGTCCATGTGGACATCCGCCACTTTTTCCAGGAAAGCGCTTTTGGTGGGGATCGCGGCTTTGTTGCGGAGGGCCGCGAAGTTTTCGACCGTGATGATGGCGGGTCCGAGCTTGGCATTTTTCAGTGTGTAATCGAAGCCGACTTGCCGTCTGGCCCCCCGGCCCCACAGCCGCACATGGCCGGTCGCCGCGCCGCCGGCAAAAACTGCATCGGCCCGCTGCACCACCAGGTCGTCGTCGCGCAAGTCGGCGGTGAACGTGAGGTTGCTCAGCGGGAAAGCAAAGAGCTGGAAGGCGCCCAGCGACTCGCCCTCGATGTGCACTGTCTGGTGTTCCCCCTTGGGCGAGGCGGGCCCCAGCACCTCGCCCTGGATGCGCAGGCGGGGTGGGGCGGAAAAACGAAACGGTTCCACGATCGAGAGTCCCGCCGGCCCGAAGATGCGGGCGCTTTCCTGCACATCGAGGGTGGTGGTGACGGCGAAGGTGAGCTGCCGCAGGGCGGAGGTGGGGGGATTCATCTCGCGGGCAAACGTCCCGCGGGCAAAACCCTCACCGCGGGTCGCGAACAATTCGCGCGCCTCATGAAAGTGGGGCCGGATAAACAGCACCGTGTGCACGTGGTCGAACGGCACGGTTTTCACCACGGGCGAGGCGGCGGTCACCCGGATGAAGACGGTGGTGGGGCGCACTTCGCCCCACCGGCCTTGGATATCGACATCGGCGTCGGGCGCCGCGGCGCGGAAATCAAAGTGGCTGAAAAAGTGCGGCCACCAGTCCTGGAACCAGCCGTTGATGCCTTCCGGCCGCAGGCGGCCTTCGAGGAGAAAACGGAAATCGCGGGTCGCGGTGTTCATCGTGTAGCTGCCGCGCGCGATGTTCTCCCCCTGGCGCAACACGATGTCGGTGGCTTGGAAATCGTCGCCGGTCAGCCGAACCCGGCCGGTCACTGACTCAAGCGGTACTTTGCGGGCGATCAAGGGGCCGGTGACGAGACGGGCATCGATCATCTCAAGTTTCCAGCCGGCGCCGAGTTTGATGTCCGCAGTGATGTCGGGTTTCGACTGCAGCTGCAGCAGGGCGGAGAGATCGCGGTGTGACCAGTGGGACAGGGTGTCGATCAACGCCGGCGTGGCCGTGGTGGCGAGATGAAGTCCGGCGGTCTTTTGCGTGAGGTCGACTTCGCCGTTCACGGCGAGGGGAGCGTCCGCCAGGCGGGTGAAGATGGAGCCGAGCAGGGCTTCCTTCGGCCATTCCAGATGGGCGGAAAGGGAGGACGCCTCCTGGCCGTCCGAGCTGACCTGCCCGAGTTGCAGGTCCACCTGTTCCGGTTCGAACGAGCGCTTGGCCGGCTGCAGTGTGCCGCGCATCCGGGCCCGCACGCCTTGGACGACGGTCGCGTGCGGCAGGCGCAATTCGTCGGCCCAGAGATCGAGCTGGGAGCGGATGGAATAGTCGCCGGCGATCGGGAAACGCGCGCGGGCGACGAGGTTCACGGCCTGGGCCGCAAACGGCTGGTCGAGTCGGAAGCTCCGCGTCAGGAAGGTGACATTCGCGATGGCGCTGCGCGTTTCCGACGAGGTCAGTTCGAGCTGCAGCCGGGGTTCTTCGAAGGCCGCGAGGCGGTTGATGTAAGTGGCGGCCTGGCGGCTGAGCCGCGGATATTCCCGCGCGACGAAATCGGCGATCGGCATGGGCGCGCCCTGGCGGTGCTGCCAGGTGCCGACATGGATCCGTCCGCGTGCGGTCACCTCCAGGTTGCCAATGCGCGCGGTGAGTTGCTGCAGGACCAGATCGTTTTCATCCGGCAGCACGGAAATTTCCAAGTCGCGCACGATCGGTTCGGCCCGGCCGGTGGCGGACAACATGGCGGGGACAAAAAAATTGACGCCGCTGGCCCGGAGTTCTCGCGGCTCGAAGCGCCCGGCGAGCAGCGACCAGGGATCGAGCTGGAAATAGAGGAGATGAACGGTGGCGAGCGGCTCGGCGAAGGAAGGGGTGAAGATACTGGTGTCCTTGATGAGCACCCGGCCCGAGGGATCGAAGTACGTGTCGCCGAATTTGGCTTGGAGCTGCGAGGCTGCGAGGCGCTCCGCGAACCGGTCCAACACCCAACCGGGAACCGCGAGCTCGCGATTGGTGAGGATCCAAACCTGGGTGGCGAGCAGGATCGCCAGCACCAGCCACACCGTCCACACGGCAAACGAGAGCACGCATTTCCCGCAGAAATGCAGGCTTTGCCGGCAGAGTTGGAGGAAGGAGGACATGCCTTATTGTAGCGGCGGTCTACCTGTCCTCCATAGTCTCGGCGAAGGAGGATGACCGCCGGAAAACATGGCCAAATCCGAACTCCGGATTTCTTTGCGTCTTTTATGCCTTTTTGTGGCAAAACCCGGTTTGGAAATCATGGATCGCTTAGAGCGAAGAGGCTCCAGCTGTATCTGCAGGCGTTGTAACCGCGGTGGGTGCGGAGAGGTCATCGACGATGATCGGCGGTCATAGACCGCCGCTACAGTCCGGAAGTTTTGACTGGTGCCGGCGACGGCGCCGCCGGCGGGCCGGGATCGTGCGGGCCATAGGTCAGGGTCCACAGGGCGTCGATCAGGGGTTGTTCCAGTTCCCACACGGCGCCGAATTCGCGGGACGCCGCCTGCTGGGAATTGCCGCCGCGGCGTTCGCCGATGAAAAGCGTGGTCGTGCTGGTTTGCGCGCCCGCAGTTCCACCGACCAGGGCGATGGTCGTATCGAGCTGGTATTTCCAAGGCCGGCTTTCGCCCGCGACGTTTTCATTCGGGAGAAACTGGTCTTCGACGAAGGACTTGGCGCGCAGGGTGCGGAGTTGCGTGAGGAGGGCCGGCACCGCGCGTTCAGCGGCGGCCGCTTTTTCGTCGGCGGGCGTGACCACCGGAGCGGCCGGGATCAGGGTTCGCTCGAAAATCACCACCTTGGTCGAGAGGTCGGTGAGCTTGATCGCGGCGATCTGCGCTCCGGCCGGCAGCTCGCGCAACACGCGGTCGCGGTAATCGAGCGCCCGCACCGGGGTTTCGCGCAAAATCTCGGCATCCACCTCGTAGACGAAGTCCGCGCCGCCCACGCGGGCATAGGCGGTTTTGCCGTGGTCGGAACCCACGCCGATTTCGAGGCTGACCAGGGTCGGGGCGGCGTTGGGTCCATTGGCGAGGGTGAGGGTGATTTTTCTTTCCGGACTGGTGAGTCCCCAGTTTTCGAGATCCGCCCGGGTCGGGGCGTCGCTGAGGAATTCGCGCGCGGAGAGCAGCGCCAGTTGTTCGAGTACGCGCTGGATCACCTTGCCGTCGGCCGGCTGGATCGCCGAGCCCAGGGCGGGATCGCGTCGCGCGATCTGCCAGGGCGCCGAGGCGGTGGCGGTGGGGGATTCGAGCCGCTGGAGGGTGAGTTCCGCCTGGTTCGGGGTGGACAGCGTCAGCGCCGTGACTCCGCGAATGTCGAAATCGAGCAGCCGGCGTTCCCGCAATTCCCGTTGTGCCTGGTCGAGCTTGCGCCGGAGTTCGCCCGGGATCAGGACGGTGAAGAGCGCATCCTTTTTCTCCATGTTCGCGTAGTATTCGACGTCCGGCAGCGCCCCCGCAGTGTCGGACGCGGCGGCGGGAGCGACCGGGGTGCCGAGATAGAGCGTCTCGGTGCGGTTGTTGCCTTCGAGCGAAATGCGGAGGGTGGGGTTGGTGGCGGGCGCAACATTGGGCGGCGGCGCCGTCACGAACGACTTCACCCGGAGATTGTTGAGGGCGTTGATGGCGAGCACGACCTCGGTTTTGCTGGCGCGCGCGATGATGGGCGCCTCAAACGACCAGCGATCGCCGTTTGTCCGCAAATGAATGCGGAGATTGGCCGGAGCTGACGGCTGCAGCTTGAAGGAACGCACTTCGAAGACCGGGATCGAAAAAATCTGGTTCCAGCGCAGCTGTTCGACGGGCTGGAGCAGGCTGTCCACCAGGCTGCGGCCGACCACGTTCACGCGTTCGCCGTCGGGCGAAAGCACATAGACCTGGTTGCCGTCGGGAGTCTTGTCGCCGATGCGCAGGGCAAAAGGGCCGAGCAGGCGCGGCTCGCCCTTGGGGTCGGACTGGTCGGCGGCGGAGAACGTCACGGTGAGCTTCGGCTGCTCGAGCCCGTAGTCCGCGAGTTTCTGGTTGTTCTTGGCGAGATCGCGCACGGCGAAACTCGAGACCGGCTCGAGCAGCTCGAGATCGTTGAGGATGCGGCGGACGGCGAGGGGATCGGCGGCCCATTCAAACGGCTGGGTGAGGTACCAGCCGTCGTGGCGTTTCGCGAGTTTGACGGACTGCTCCGGAGTCAGGCCGGTGATGGCGAGGGACTGGATGTTGGCGATCTCCGGCCCCAGCACGCGGCGGCGCGCCTCGTGGGAGGCGCGTTCGGTCCGCCAGTTGCGCTCGAACTTGAAGATGAAAAAGAACAGCGCGACATTCAGGAAAATGAGAACGAGCGTAACTTTGGTG
>CAMAPG010000082.1 GCA_945859965.1 Opitutus sp. GAS368
AGGAAGATCACCAGCATGACGATCAGCAGCGTCTCGATCAGGGTCCGGAGAATTTCCTTCAGCGCGTCGTCGATGTACTTGGTCGCATCATAGGCGATCTTCACCTTGAGGCCCGCGGGCAGACCGCGCTCGATTTCGGGCATCGTCGCCCGGACCCGTTTGATCACCTCGACCGTGCTTTCCGACGGCAGCACCCAGATTCCCATGAAGGTCGCTGTCTCGCCGCCGAAACGGACTTCCGTGTCATAATTTTCCGCACCGAGTTCGACGTCGGCCACATCGCTGAGCCGGATGATCGTGCCATTGCGGGTCGCGACGACCAGTTGCTTGAACTGGTCGACATTCTTCAGATCGGTGTTGGCGACGAGGCTCACGCTGAGCATGGAGCCCTTGGTCGCGCCGACGGCGGCGAGCGCGTTGTTGGCCTGCAAGGCCGCGCGGACATCCGACGGGCTCAAGCCCCGCGCCGCGAGTTCGTCAGGCTTCAGCCACACGCGCATCGCGAAAACCCGGCCGCCCAGCACATCGGCCCGCTGCACGCCCTTGACCGACGATAGGGACGGCTGGACCATGCGGTTCAGATAATCGGTGATCTGGTTTTGATCGAGTTTATCGGAGTAGAAACTGATGTACATCGAGGCGAACTGGCTGTCGGCCGTCTCGACATTGATCGTCGGGGTTTCCGCCCCGGCCGGCAGTTCGTTGCGCACCTGGTCGATCTTGGAGCTGATCTGGGCCAGGGCCGCGTTGGTGTCGTAGTTGAGCCGCAGGTAGACCTTGATCGTGCTCATGCCCGCGGTGCTCGACGACTCGATGTAATCGATGCCGTCGGCGCTGGCGATGACCCGCTCGAGTTGCGTCGTGATGTAGCCGCGGATGGTGTCGGCACTGGCCCCGAAATAGACCGTCGAGACATTGACGACCGCGCTGTCGCTGCGCGGATACTGGCGAGTGTTCAGCTTGAAATAGCTGACCACGCCCACCACGAGGATGATGATGTTCACGACAAGCGCGATGACCGGCTTGCGGATGAAAAGGTCGGTGAAACTCTTGGAGAGCATGGCGGAAGCGTCCAGATAAGTTCGGGAGAACCAGCTCAGCTATTGGCCGGTGTGGGAGTGGAACTGGCGCCGGGGGTGGCGGTGTTGTTGACCTGCACGGGCACGCCGTTGCGGAGCTTGAAAACCCCCGCGGTCACGACTTGCTCGCCTTCCTTGAGGCCTTCCTCGATCGCCACCAAATCACCCCGGGTGGCGCCGAGCTTCACGAACTGCTGGCGGACGCCCAGGTATTCCTTACCGTCCTTGCCTTTCATCTTCTCGACGACAAAGACGGAATTTCCATAGGAAGCGTGAGCAATCGCGGTGGCCGGAACCACGACTTTTGGAGCGGTTTCAGGCAGGCTCACCTCCACCTGGACAAACATGCCGGCCCGCAACTGTTCCTGCGGATTGGCCACCAAACCTTGGACCGCCACGTTGCGGGTGGATGCGTCCACCTCGGAATTGATGGCTGCGATCGTACCCTCGAACGGCTTCGGAAACGCATCGACTGTCGCCGCGATTTTCTGGCCGATCGCCAAAGCGCCCAGCTGGCGTTGGGGCACGTTGAAATTAACATAGATGGGATTGAGTTTCTGCAGCGGCACCATAGGTTTGCCCCGGGCCACAAACTGGCCGAGATTCACCATCCGGATGCCGACGCGGCCATCAAAGGGGGCGCGGACGCGTTTGCGGTCGATCAGGGCCTTGAGCGCGGTGACATCCGCACGGGCCTGATTGAGCTGGGCCGCAGTGGTGTCGGACTCAGCCTTGCTGATGGTGTTTTTGTTCAACAGTTCGCTGGAGCGATCCTGCTGCAACTTGGCGAGATCCGCGCGCGACTCGGAGGCGGCGAGTTGGGCCACCTCGACGCTCGTGTCGAGCTCCAGAATGAGGTCGCCCGCCTTGACGGCGGCGCCGTTTTCAACCGCGATTTTGCTGATCGTGCCATCGGCATCAGCCGCCACGGTGACACCTTCGACGGGTGCCAGCGTGCCGATTGCACTGATGACTGGATTCCAGGCCACAGACTTGGCTTCGATGGTGGTCACGGCCGCAGGAGGCGGAACGTGCGAAACGGAGGACATTTCCTTGATCTGGACGACCTTGACCGCGCCGAGCACGAGCACGACGCCGATGAAACCGACAATGGCGATGATGAACTTCTTAAACATGGTAGGGACGTGATGAAGGGTGAAAGAAAATGAAAAATCGGGGCTTAATGAGCGGCCGGGGCTTTGATCGCGACGGCCGGCCCAGCCGGTGAGGCACCACCGGGAACGGCGAGTTCGCCGGCGCACTGCAACACCTTCGTGAGCAGGCGAACGAGCGTTTTGCGTTCGGCTTCCGACAAGGGAGCCATGAGCTTGGCCATGATTTGAAAGTGGGCGGGAAGAATCGTGTGCATCAGCGCCTCGCCCTTGGCGGTCAGGCAAATTGACATCATCCGGCGATCGACCGGATCCGGCGCCCGCTTCACCAGCGCGTCGCGCTCCAGCGTGTCGATCAACCCGGTCATGGTCGCCCGCGCGACTCCCGCCATATCGGCAAGTTCCGCAGGAGTGCGTGGCTGCGGACAGTTCTCGATCTTGTCCAGCAAGAGCATCATCACCGTAAAACGCCCCTGCGAAATATTGTGCTGGGCCAGGTTCTGATCCGCGACACGAAAGACCTCATCGCCCGTGCGCAACAGATTCAAAAAAACCTCAGTCGCCGATGGATCCAGATCCGGAAAAGACTTTGCTGCCTCGAGGAGGCATTCGTAACGGGGAAGATCTTTGAGCAGGAGCAGCGGCATCGGGAGACAGGATAAAAACGATTAGGGGGCGCATAGTTAGGAGGCTAACTAAAAGCGCAAGCGCAGATCTGGGCCCGTTGCGTAATTGTTGCCTGTGTTAGTGCCGCAAGTCGGGGCTCTTATCCGAGAGCCACGACTATAAGCGGGCGTCCCTTCCGGGGACACCCTTCCAAACTTTAAAGAACCTGGGCAGCCGCAACCACAGCGTCCGCAGTGATTCCGAGCTCTTTCATGGCTGAAGCATAGGGTGCACTAAGCCCAAAGCGATCGATCCCAATGATCCGGCCCTCCGGGCCGACATATTTGTGCCACAAGGCCGTGACTCCCGCTTCGATGGCCACGCGTTTCCGGCAGGCGGCTGGAAGCACGCTTTCCCGATACTCCTGCGATTGAAGATCGAAGAGCTCCATCGACGGCATGGAAACCACGCGCACTCCGGCGCCCAGCGTTTTGGCCGCAACCACCGCATGCTGTAATTCGCTGCCCGTCCCGATCAGAATCTGCGTCAGCGGCGCGGTTTCCCGAATGAAAATGTAACCGCCCTTGGCCACGCCGGCTCTCCGGGCCTGCGGCGAAACTTCGTTCAATTGCGGCACCGCCTGACGGGTGAGCGCGAGCAAGGTCGGTCCTTCGGTCCGCTCCAAGGCCACGGCAAACGCACCCGCGGTTTCCTCCGGATCGGCCGGACGAATCACGGCAAATCCCGGAATGATCCGGAGTGAGGAAATCGTCTCAACCGGTTGATGCGTGGGTCCATCCTCACCGACGCCGACTGAATCATGCGTGTAGATATAGATCACCGGCAGGTGCGAAAGCGCCGCCAGTCGCATCGAGGGCCGAGAGTAATCGGCGAAGACCATGAAGGTTGCGCACGACGCGCGAAACACGCCATCATAGGCGAGGCCGTTGCACATCGCCGCCATCGCGTGCTCGCGAATGCCGAAACGGATATTGCGGCCCGCCCGGTTCGATTTGTCGAAATCCTTGTCCGCCGCGATGTAATTATAGGTCGAACCGTGCAGATCCGCGGCACCACTCATGAAGAGGGGCAGTTCCGTGGCCAGCGGTTGCAAAACGTCGCGGGCCGCCGCACGTGTGGCCAGCTTCGCGTCAGCCGGAAACAGCGGAATTTTTCCCAATAGAGCCGCCGCAGTCGGCTTGATTTTCGCGCTGCCGAGCAGCGCGGCTTTTTCCGGATTCGCCGTCTGCCAGGCGGCAAAGGTCTTACCCCACTTCTTATAGGTGCGCTGGATCCGTTTTTTATGGGCCGCAAAATACGCGCGCACCTCATCGCTCACATAGAAATGCTGGTCGGCCGGGAGACCGAGCCCGATCCGGGCGGAATCGGCGAACTTCGCCCCACCCTCGCCGTGGCCTTTCGCGGTGCCGGCGACTTCCGGAATGCCTTTGGCGATCAACGTGCGGGCGATGATCAGTTGCGGACGTCCGCTGGTGGCGCGCTTGGCCTTGTTGTAGGCCTTCAGGAAAGGCTCCATCTCGTTGCCGGCCGTCACGGTCTGCACATCCCATCCGATCGCCTTAAAACGCTTGGCGGTATCCTCGCTCTGGGTTTTCTCCGCCATCGCGTCGAGGGTAACGTCGTTGGAATCGTAAATCAGGATCAGATTATCGAGGCCCTGGTGACCGGCGAATTCGACCGCCTCCATTCCCACGCCTTCCTGCATGCAGCCGTCGCCGGCGAGACACACAATGTGATGATCGAATATCGTGTGTTCCGGCGTGTTGAACCGCGCCTCCGCCATTTTGCCTCCGATGGCCATGCCCACCGCATTGCCGATGCCCTGTCCGAGCGGGCCGGTGGTCGCTTCGACGCCGGGCGTGTGGTGAAACTCGGGATGGCCCGGGGTCTTGGAATTGAGCTGGCGGAACTGTTTGATGTCCTCGAGCGACAGATCGTAACCGCTGAGATGCAGCCAGGCGTAGAGAAACATCGAGCCATGGCCGGCCGACAGCACGAAGCGGTCGCGATTCAGCCAGCGTGGATCATCGGGATTATGGTTGAGCGCGTGACCGTAAAGCACCGCGCCGATTTCAGCACAGCCCAACGGAAGGCCGAGATGGCCGATGCCGGCTTTGTGCACGGCATCGATGGCGAGACCGCGAGCCTGGGCGCAGGCTTGGGCGAGAATGTCAGTGGGCAGTTTCATGGCAGGGAAGCAGAAAAGTCGGAAGAGAGGGCGGACACAACCGTTACAAAGCAGATTTTCCAGGCATTAAAAAAGCGAGCCCAGAAAGGGCTCGCTTGGAAAGATGAACTTCCGGTGAGGAAGTTTAGCTCTTGGCGGCCGCCGCAGCGGTGTCCTCGAAGCGCCGTTCCTTGACCGCGACCGCGGCCTTGCCCTGGCGATTGCGCAGGTAATAGAGGCGGGCCCTCATGTTCTCGGACTCGCGCTCGACTTCGATCTTCTCGATGTTGGGCGAATTGACCGGAAACACGCGCTCAACGCCTTCGCCGTAGCTGATGCGGCGGACGGTGAACGTCTCATGAATCCCGTGCCCTTTGCGGGCGATAACGATCCCGGCGTAAACCTGGATGCGCTCTTTGTCGCCTTCGCGAACTTTCGTGTGCACGCGCACACCGTCGCCTACTTTGAACGACGTGATATCTGTTTTCACCTGGGCGGCGGTGATTTCTTTAATGATCGGATTCATGGCTGCGGTTATTTGAGTAAATCGGGTCGGACCTGACGGGTTTTTTCCATCTGCCGTGCCTGCCGCCATTTCTCGATTTCAGCATGGTTACCGGAAAGGAGAACTTCCGGCACGGACATGCCCCGAAATTCGGCGGGACGCGTGTATTGAGGAAAGTCGAGCAACTTGCTGGTGAAGGATTCGTGCGTCAACGACTTTTCTTCCCCGAGAACATCCGGGATAAAACGGCACAATGCATCGATCAAAACCGCCGCCGCCAGGGTGCCGTTGGTCAGGACATAATCGCCGATGCTGATCTCCTGGTCGATCACCCCATCGCGAATGCGCTGGTCGATCCCTTCATAATGGCCGCTCAAGAGAATAAGATGTTGCTGGGTCGAAAGCTCCTGCGCGAGCGCGGGCGAAAGCGGCACGCCATCCGGGGTCAAGTAAATCCGGCGGCAGCCCGGGGTCTGCAATTGTTCGATCGCGGCGAAAACCGGCTCGGGTTTCATTACCATCCCCGCCCCGCCGCCAAACGGGCGGTCATCCGCCGTGCGGTGCTTGTCGGTCGACCACCCACGCAAATCGTGAATTTTGACGCCCAATAATCCCCGTTCAATCCCCTTCCCCAGGATGCTCTCGGTCAAAAAACCGTCCAGCATCCGCGGAAAGAGCGTCAGGACATCGATCTGCAGAGGCATGGCGGATTTTTAACCAGGGAGGCGCAACGCGCAGGGAAAAGGGCCAGAAATGGAAAAACCCCGGATGGAGGTCCGAGGTTGAACGTAAGCCAGAAGGTCGCTCCGCGACCCCGGTGTTCTCCGGGTTTAAATCAGGCGGTCGCAGCCGCCGCGGGAGCGCGCCGGTACCGCTTGATGATCGCGTGGAGCGTATCGGAGGGTTTCGCACCCTTGCTCAGCCAATAATCGACGCGGTCGAGCTTCAGGTTGACCTGCTTGCCCTTGGTGCGAGGGTCATACGTACCAATGACTTCGACAGGATCGCCATCGCGACGTGAACGGGCTTCAGCCACGACAACGCGATAGTGCGGCTGGTGGACAGCGCCAACACGGGTAAGACGGATTTTGAGTGCCATAACGGAGATTTTGCAGAGCGATTCTGATTCGGAAAAGCTGAGGACAAGACCGCTCCACCATGGGGTTGTCAAGCCCCTACTCCCTCCGCTTCCCCTTCGCGCTCTTGGCGGCGAATTTCACCCTCAACCGGCTGGCCGCTTCGCACATCCGCCGGAGCTTTTCAAAGGCCTCGTCAATCGTCGGTGGCTCGCCGGAATCAGGCGCAAAACCGCAGTCGGGATTCAGCGCAATCCGCGTGGGGTCGATGATCCGCGCGCCCGCCGCCCCGATAGCCTCGATTTCCTCGACGCTCTGAAATTTCTCGCCACGCACGTCCACCACACCCATGCCGACGCCAATATTCGCGGGGAGCAGCTTCAAATCGTCCACTTCGCCCGTACCATGATAGGCAAACTCGATGTTGACCTGGTCGATGTGCGCTTCCTTGAGCCGCGGCAGGATCGGCTTGTAGTCGCCTTGGACGTCGCTCTGTCGTTTATAAACGCTGTGGCAGCAGTGCAGGTGGATCTCCGCCTTGAGCCCATCCACAATGGTGTTGATGGCATCGACCGCCTCGGGGAACTGGCGGTCGATGTCCCATTTCCGGCGGAGCCGGTCATCGTGCGTATCCCCCGAGTCCATAAGGCGGTGGTCGCAAAAATAGGTCAGTGCCGGGTCGTCGAGCTGGATGATGTCAATCCCCGCCTCGACCAGAGCCTGCGCCTCTCGGCGAAGGATCTTGGCTAGGTGATCGATGAAATGCTGGAGCGTGGGATAGGCTTTGGTGGAGTAATCCTGATGCCAGTACCGGATCGCGATCAGGAAGGGACTGGGCAGTGCAAATTTCGTCAGGCGATTGGTGTGCCGGACCAGAAACTCCGCGTCCCGGGCCCAGACCGGTCGCGTGGCGCTGATCTTGCGCACGACGACGTCGGCCATGATCGTCTCGCCCCCGTGACGAAAGGGGCGGATTTTTTCAAAACCGCCGATCCGCTGGAGAAATTCCCCCACGTAATGAGTGCGTCGCCATTCGCCATCGCTCACCACATCCAGTCCAGCGACCTCCTGCAGTCGGATCGCAAAGCGCACCATGTCATCGAGCGCCGCCTGGTATTCCTTGGGCGGGAGGGTGCCTCTCTGCGCCAGCAATTCGCGAACGAGCAAGGGGCGCGGCAGCGACCCAATGACGTGGGTATAAAAGCGGGGGAGTTTTTTGGTACGGGCGGTCTTCATGGGAATATCGGCGGGGGCCGAATTGGGGTGAACCGAGGAGAAAAAGGCCGGCGCGTCCCACGAAGCAAGATTTTGACGATAAGATTCGGCAGATCGACCCCGCGGGTCCGTCGCGGAATTGATCACTAAAGGATGATCGCGGTTCAACGGCGGCGCGTCGGGAATCGGGCTTGCCACCCCATCCCCCCGGCGCACCTTCTGAGTCCTTATGCTCAAAGCCGGCATCGTCGGTCTGCCCAATGTGGGCAAATCCACCCTCTTCAACGCCCTCACTCGCTCCCGCAAGGCGGAGGCCGCCAACTATCCGTTTTGTACGATCGATCCCAATGTGGGCGTCGTCATCGTGCCCGATGAGCGGGCCTATGTGCTGCAGAAAATCGCCAAGACCAATGTAGTCGTTCCCGCGGCCATCGAGTTCGTGGACATCGCCGGCCTCGTCGCCGGCGCCAGCAAGGGCGAGGGTTTGGGCAACCAGTTCCTCGCGAACATCCGCGAGGTCGATGCGATCGTGCAGGTCGTGCGCTGCTTCGAGGATTCCGACGTGGTGCACACCATGGGCGGCGTCGATCCCGTCCGCGACATCGAGGTGATCACGACCGAACTCGTGCTCGCCGATCTCGACGCCGTGGCCAAGCGCATCGACAAGACGCAGAAAAAGGCGAAGTCCGGCGACAAGGATGCCATCATCGAGATGGCCCTGCTGGAAAAACTCACGCCCCACCTCAATTCCGGCAAGACCGCCAACACGCTTCCGGCCACGCCGGAGGAAATCGCGTTGATGAAGCTGTTCCAGCTGCTCACCGCCAAACCGGTTCTCTTTGCCTGCAATGTCGCCGAGAGCGATCTGGCGACCGCCGAGCAAAACAAGTTTGTCCAGCAAGTCGCCGAATACGTCCGCACCCATCACGACGCCGCGTACGTGCCGATCAGCGCCAAGATCGAATCCGAACTCATCGATCTCCCACCGGAAGAGGCCAAGGCGTTTCTCAAGGATCTCGGCGTCGATGACTCCGGCGTCTCCGCGCTCATCCGCGGCACCTACCAACTGCTCGGTTTGATGACGTATTTTACCGCAGGGGAAAAGGAAGTGCGCGCCTGGACGATCAAGAAGGGCTGGAAGGCCCCGCAGGCCGCGGGCGTGATCCATACCGATTTCGAAAAAGGCTTCATCAAGGCCGAGATCGTTTCCTACGACGACCTGACGAAACTCGGCAGCGTCGCCGCCGCGCGCGATGCCGGCAAATACCGCCTCGAGGGCAAGGAATACGTTTTCCACGACGGCGACGTCGCGCTGTTCCGGTTCAATAACTGAACGGGCAATCCAGCGATTATCAGATCACTCCCATCGGCCTCGTCCTCAAGCCCTCCACGGCGGCTGGTCGGCTTCGCCGGGGCCCTCACCTTCTGGCCGCCGCCAGCGGGCACGGCCCGGCAGACTGCAAGCTGATCTTCGCTCACGAAGATCTGGGACGAGCAAAACAGGGCTTATCCCGTTCCAGGAGCTGTTTGGGATTTGTCTCTCCGGGTAGCGAAAGCCGTGAGGCTTTCGTCCGAGCCCGAAACGCTCACGCGTTTCGCTACGAGAATCCAAAGCATGCGGCATTTCCCAAACAGCTCCTAATCCCAATGACGACCCCAGCTGATAAATAAGCGGATTGGGTTGAAGTTTTGGCCTGAAACCCTAGATTCAGTGACCTTCATGCCGCGTCCTCTCTTTCGCCTTTCGGCCACTGTCGCGCTCCTTTTGCTCGGCCTTTGCGGTTGCCGTGACCGCGAGGTTACGAGCTATCGCATTCCCAAGGAGAAAGATCCAGCCCCCATGATGATGCCCGCCGCCGATGGCGCGGCCAGCGCCGGGCAGCCGGGAGCCACCATGGCCAATACCCCGGTCAACACCGCGGAGGGCCCGGGCCTGACTTGGAGCGCTCCGGCCCACTGGACGGTCAAACCGGCCTCCGCGATGCGCAAGGGCAGCTACGCCATCCATGGCGAGGGTGGCGCGGACGCCGATCTTTCGATCACCGCTTTTCCCGGCGATGTCGGCGGCGATCTCGCCAATCTGAATCGCTGGCGCGGCCAGATCCAGCTGCCACCGCTCGCGCCGTCCGATCTTGGCACGTCCTCGCGCCATCTCGATCTCAACGGACTGCATGTCACCGTCGTCGATTTCGCCGACAGCCAGTCGGCCACTCCGCAGCGCATCCTCGGCGCGATCGTTCCGTACAACGGCGCCACGTGGTTTTTCAAACTGATGGGACCAGACCCGCTCGTCGCCCGGGAAAAGGCCGCCTTTGAGGCCTTCCTGCAAACCGTCAAAGCCCCCTAACCCACCCGGCGCATGCCCGATCTTTTCCGCCAGTTCCTCACCTTCTTCGTGTCGCTGAAGCTGACCGTGGTCTTGCTCGCGCTTTCGCTGATCCTGATTTTTGCCGCCACGATCGACCAGGTGCATCTGGGGATCTGGGCGGTGCAGGAAAAATACTTCCGTTCCTTTTTTGTCCTCGCGCGATTCGGCGAAATCCCGGTGCCCGTTTTCCCCGGCGGCTACTTCATCGGCGGCCTGCTGCTGATCAACCTGGTCGTATCGCACATCTATCGCTTCACGTTCGCATGGCGCAAAACCGGCATCCTGCTGACCCATCTCGGCCTGATCCTGCTGCTGGTCGGCGAACTCCTGACGGGTCTCTGGCAGGAGGAATTCCAGATGCGGCTCGAAGAGGGCCAGCCGAAAAACTTCTCGGAAAGTTATCGGTTTAACGAGCTCGCGATCATCGACGCGACCGATCCGCAGTTTGACGAGGTCGTGGCCATCCCCGAAAAAATCCTGGCCCGGGGCGGCGCCGTGCAACATCCGAAGCTGCCATTCCGGGTGGTCACCAAAACCTATTACCCCAATTCCGTGCTGCAAATGCGGACCTCGGTGCCCAATGCCGCTCCTTCGCTGGCCACGGCCGGGCTGGGTCCGCAACTGGCGGTCACGCCTCTGCCCGTCACCTACAAACCCGACGATC
>CAMAPG010000083.1 GCA_945859965.1 Opitutus sp. GAS368
TTCGTGGCGGTTTCATGGAACGCATCAACGACCAGCGGCCTTTCGTCCAACTGGAGTCGCGCCAGTTGGATGCAGTGATCCGTCAAACTGACGAGCACCCCGTAGCGCTCCTTTCGCTTAAACATGGAAATGGCCTTCGGAAAACAAGATCATTGCGCCCCTACTACGTCGCAAGCTTACCGATCATGTCAACCGATCCAGCCGGCGCCGAATCCCCGGGCCTAGTTGGTGGTTTCCGTCCAATTCGAGACCGCGTACGGCGTATCGATACCCGAGAACGTGGTATTACGCAGATCGGTATCGTAATGGACCCCGAAGTAGCTGTTCGGGTAGGCGTAGACATTGCGCCCCGCTACGGAACCGTAGACGGAAAAAGTGCTGCCATAACCATAGAGGTAAACGTCGCTTTTCGGCGTATAGACCACGCCGTAGTAGGGGGTCGCGGTGTAGAAAAGGCAGTAGTAGCCGGAAACGGTGTTGGTGCCGAAGATCGCGCAGTTCTTGGCCAGTTTCGTCGTGTTGGTGATGCCGTTGCCGGCGATGTAGCTGTATCCGCCCACAAAAACCTGCAGGGATCCGCCGGAGCCGATGACAATCGAGCCGCCGCCATAGTAAGCGCCGACGTAGAAATTGCCCGGAATGACGAGGACCACAGGCCCGTCCACATAAAGCACGCCGCTATTTTCGATGTCGAAATTGCCCGAGCCGTCGAGTGTGCCGTAGAAGGTTTCGACGGTTCCACCGGAGGTGCCGATACGCAGGGAGCCCGTAGGAGCTGAGATGGACGTTCCGGCGCCGGTCGGGGTCTTTACGTCGAAGGAATTTTGATAAGGGCTGGTGCTCTGGCGGGCCGGATCGATTTTCAGGGTGGTCGGGGTGGTGGGGCCGATCAGTTTTGCGGCACTGGCGTAGCTGAGGGCCACGTTGCCGCTAGCGTTCGGTGGAGTGGCGACATAACCCTTGATCTGCGCGGTCGTCATCTTGACGGAGGCACCGGTGACGATTGAGGAAAAACCGGCGGTGCCGGCGGTGTAGTTACCGGCTGTGGAATTGTAGCTGTCGATCAGGCCGCCGCCGGACGAAATATTCACCACGCCGCTGGTACCGGTGGCGGCCACGGCATTCGTGAAGAGGGCGGCGGAAGTGGCGGACGTGCTCAGGGTCCGGTTGACCGTCGTGCCGTCGGCCAGGGTGAGGGTGCTGGCGGCGGTGATCGTGCGGGCGCCCAAGCTGCCATCGTAGCTGTTCACTGTGAGGTCGACGCTGCCGGTCACGCCGCTGTCATAGTTGAAGCCGCTCAGGGTCATCCGGGCGACGCCGCTGGAAAGGGTCCAACCGGTCCAAGTGCTTTTATTGAGGGAGTAGAGCGCTTCCTCGAGTCCGGTCTCGGCCAGCTCGATGCCGCGCGTGCCTTGCATGTTCCGGTTGCTGATCGACAGCGACTGGTAGGTCAGGGCGAGGTAGCTGGCGAGAGAGAGGCCCAAGACCGCGGCAAAGCACAGGGCCGCGAGCAACGCGGAACCGCGCTGTCCGAAAAGAGGGGAGGCTTTGCGCTGGAGGCTCATTGCAGCAGCGCCTTGTTGCGCAGGATGAGCCGGGGTGAAACCGCGGTGTATTGCGATTGCGTGCCGCTGGCGGAATTGCCGAAGGCCGATGAGAACGTGAGATCGATCTCCTTGACGCTCAGGGTCGAGGTGGTCGATATGCCCGCGCTGTTGTAATAATTCAGGTCAAACGCCGTGAGATTCGAAAGTAAAACGCTGCTGCCCGAGGCATCCGTGCGGGTGAGTATGCCGGTCGAGGAATTATAGGTGTAGGTCACCGTGGTCGTACTGGCACCGGACTGGAGAACGAGCACCACCTGGGTTCCGGTGGCGGTGGTGACCTGCGTGGCTGCGCTGGCGTCCTGGTCGAAAAGATAAAACGTGCGCCGGCTGGCCGCCTCGAGCTGTTGCGTGTTGACCAGGCGGGTCAGATTGCGGCCGAGAAACGTGTAGGCGGCGAGAATGCCCGCGAAGACGACGCCGGAAATGCTCATCGCGACCAACAGTTCGGCCAGCGTAAACCCGCGGGTGGCTTTGGTCGGCCTATGAGCGTTGGTAGGCGACATAAAGACCGTTTTTACCGAAATACATCGAGCTGCTGCGCGAATAAGAGCGTCCCGTGATACCCTTCCACGTTACCGTAAAGGTCACCTTTTTCAGGTCGGTCTTTACGGTGGAAATATTGCGGGTGCATTGAAACCCGGTGCTGATCGTCTGAAAGCTGGAATTGATCGTGACAGCCGTGGAACTAGTCGGGAGTGCCGTAACCTGTGTCCAATTACGGAGGCGGACATTCTCGATTTCGCCGTGCATAATCTGCGTGGCGATCGTTTGCTTCCGCGACAGGTCGAGCATCGCGGCCCCCGAGCTGATCACTTGGATCATGCCGACGATGCAGAGGATCATCACGCCCGATGCCATCATGACCTCAACAAGCGTGAAACCCGCCTTGGCGGACTTCGGGTGCACGTTGTTTTTTCGGGAGTTCATGGGGATCTTCCCCTCGAACACAGTAAGGCTTTCCCCGGTCAAGGGCGGAGATTGCCCGTTCGAGGCGTAGAACTACGCTAAAAAACTTAGGAATCGGGGTATTTACCGCACTCAAATTTCGGTCGCCCGCTTCAATAATCCCGTTTAATCAAAGGTGAATACCTAGTGAAATACACCTTTCCGAAAGTTCACTAATGAATATTCCGATGATGTAAAAATGTAAGAAGATAATCATTAATGTGATAATAATTCATCTGGCCTAGGATTTATTTACGAGCGACGTTTTTACAAATGCGGGGGAATCCCCCAATTTTGACCTATTTGCCGCTCTGCCCATCCAGGCGAAGATCTGGCCTTCATTCTGCACTCTAGCCCATGCTTTCTTTAGCAAGACGCATATAATTTACACCTTTTTGACGGATGTGTGTATCTTGTATTCCCCCTTATTGGGGTGATCCATCCCCCCGAATGGATAACCCCAAGCCTCGAAGCTATTTTAAGACATGGCTGGGTCGCGATCACCCTACGGTTTCGGGCAGCGAAGACACTCGTGGAGCAAGGCCGCCGGGAATGAAGCGGTGACTTGCCTTGGCGGAAACCGCTTCTTGGTGTGGAGCATTAGACTGGAGCGGGAGACATTTTTCGCGCTTGCCAGTGGGGAGCCGGGTCTCTGTCTTCGACCGCTCTGTTGCTAGGAACAGAGTCAACGACAACTACAACCCTCCACATCCTCGATCGCAAGGCGGCCCACTGGCCGACCTGTGTCTCGTACGATACATAGATCCATGAGCCTGAACATTACTGTTAAAGACCTGCTCGATGCCGGCGTGCATTTTGGGCATCAAACGAAGCGCTGGAATCCGCGTTCCAAGCCTTACGTTTTCGATCACCGCCAGGGCATCAGCATCATCGACCTCGGCAAGACCCACGCCCAGCTCGAAAAAGCCTGCACCTTCATTGAAGACACCGTCGGCAACGGCGGCAACGTGCTCTTCGTCGGCACGAAGCGCCAGGCCCAGGACATCGTCCGCGAGGCCGCGACGACGACCAACATGCCTTACTGCGTCGACCGCTGGCTCGGCGGCACGCTGACCAATTACCAGACCGTCAAACGTTCCATCGCGAAGTACAAAAAGTACCAGGCGATGGAGACGAATGGCGAAATGGACAAGCTGCCCTCGAAGGAAGTCGCGGCGATCAAGCGCGAAATGACCCGCATGCAGCGCAATTTCAACGGCATCGCCGACATGGGCGATCTCCCGTCCGCGATGTTCATCGTCGACGTCAACCACGAGGAAATCGCGGTCGCCGAAGGCAATCGTTGCAACATTCCCACGATCGGCCTCGTCGACACCAATTCCGATCCCTCGCTGCTGACCTATCCGGTCCCCGGCAACGACGACGCGGTAAAGTCCATTCGCATCATTCTCGACGCCATTGTCGCCGCCGTGCAGAGCGGACTCGGTCAACGCGACAGCCGTCGCAGCGCCCGCGCCCAGGCTGATTTCAAGGCGGCGACTGCCGCCGCGGCGGCGGCTGCCGGCATTGATGAGGAAATCGATCTTTCCAAGGTGGATCTCCCGGCCGATGTCGCTGCCGTGGTCGAAGGCGAAACCGAGGGCGTGGTGCCGAAGAAGAAAATCGTGCGCGCCAAGAAAGCCCCGGTCAAAGCCGAGTAATTCATTTCCCAACCCAATTATTGATGAGCACTGTTATCACCGCTCAAATGGTCAGCGACCTGCGCGAGAAAACCGGCGCCGGGCTGCTTGACTGCAAAAAAGCCCTCACTGAGGCCAATGCCAATGTGGAGGAGGCCATCACGATCCTCCGCAAGAAAGGCGCTGCTTCCGCTGCCAAAAAGGCGGACCGCGCCACCAAGGAAGGCCTGGTTGAGAGCTATATTCATGTCGGCGGAAAAGTCGGCGTGCTCCTCGAGGTGAACTGCGAGACCGATTTCGTGGGTCGCAACGAGGAGTTCAAGGGCTTCTGCAAGGACATCTGCCTGCAGATTGCCGCCGCCAACCCGTTGTATGTCGGCCGCGAAGAGGTGCCGGAAGCCGATCTCGCCAAGGAGCGCGAAATCGCCTCCGCCCAAGTGCAGGGCAAGCCGCCGGCCGCCGTGCAGAAGATTGTCGAGGGCAAGCTGGAGAAGTTTTACTCCACGGTTTGCCTGATCGACCAGCCCTTCGTGAAACAGCCGGAGAAGACCGTGAAGGAAATGCTCACGGAAAAGATCTCCAAGATGGGCGAGAACATCCAGATCCGCCGCTTCACGCGCTATCAGCTCGGCGCCTGAGTCGAGACCTTTGCTTTCAAAGGCGTCCCACCGCAGGGTGGGGCGCCTTTTTCATGTGCGGGCCCGAAGGCGGGAGGTTTTGGGCGAACTGCGGCGGTTGACGTTCAGGCCGGTCTCGCGTTCGTTGGTTGGCACTTCCTTCCCGTGTCCTCTCCCTACAAAGTCACCCGTGCGCAGATCGTGGCCCGGGGCCTCACCACCCGGTGCCCGAATTGTGGCGGTCGCACCCTTTTCAAAACGGGCACGCTTTTCGAGATGAACCCCGAATGTCCCCAGTGCGGGTTAAAATTCGAGCGCGATGAAGGGATGTTCCTGGGATCGATGTCGTTGAACTACGGGGTAACGCTCATCCTGTTCCTCGTGCCGGTGATGCTGCTGGCTTTCTATCATGTGATCGGAAGCACGACGGCGATCGTCCTGGCCGGGATCGGTGCGATCGGGGTGCCCATGTTGCTTTACCGTCCGTCACGGAGCTGGTGGCTCATGAACTATTACTTTTTCCTTCCGCATCATCTGCCGGTCAATCGGTCGGAGCCGAAGCCGGGGGACGACGAGAATATCTGAGGACTCCCGGCGGTTCATTTTTCAGCTTCCGTTTTCCGGGGGGAGCCCTACGTTTTCGCGTCCTGTCCTCCGCCGCCTTGGCGAAGGAGAGACAGTTGCTCCGGAGAGGTGGCAGAGTGGTCTATCGTACCTGACTCGAAATCAGGCGTGCCCGAAAGGGTACCGTGGGTTCGAATCCCACCCTCTCCGCCAGCCTTCGCCGAGCCTACGGCTGGCAGGCCAGCTTCCGGCACACGTCACGTGCTGATGGCAGTAAAAACGGTGACGAAGGCTGCCCGCCATAGGCTCGGCGAAGGAGGGCTTACGCTCCGCGCCGCATGCGAAGCGCGCCGGTCCCGCGGCTCCGCAGGGTTTGCGATTGACGGCAAACGGTTCGATCAACCCATGATGCACGTGCTTGGTCTATTGCGGCGATCAAGCCCTTACCCCCAGCCGCTTAACTCGGATGACGTTGTTATGAGCATTAACGAAAAATTAAATTTGAAGGGCAAAGTGATCGTTTTGACGGGAGGCGCCGGTCAATACGGCCGCGGCCTGGCAGCCCAGCTCGCCGAGGCGGGCGCGACCTTGGTGCTCGCTTCCCGCGATGTCGAAGCGCTGCGCAAGGTTGCGGCTGAGGAGGAAAAACGCGGGTTCATCGCGAGTGCTTACAAATTCGACCAGGGGGACGAGGAGTCGATCCGCGCCTTGTGCGCTGCCGTGGTTGCGAAACACGGGCGCATCGATGGCTTGGTCAACAACGCGGTCTACCGCCCCGCCAAAGGGACCCCGGCAGCCGCCACCCCGGTCAAGGCTTGGGAGGCTTCGATGAAGGTGAATGGCGTGGGCTTGTTCGCCATCAGCCTGGTGTTTGCCGAGCAGATGGGCACGCAGGGCTTTGGCTCAATCGTCAATATCAGTTCCATCTATGGAATGACGGGACCGAGCCTGTCGCTCTATACCGGCACTTCGCTGGGAGCCGGGTATGGAGATTACTTCTTCCACAAGGGAGGCATGATCAATCTGACCCGTTATTTTGCCGGCGTATATGGGCCCAAGGGAGTGCGGGTGAATTGCGTGTGTCCCGGAGGATTCTTCAACAATCAGCCGCAGCCATTCCTGGACGCTTATTGCCGCCAGACCTTTCTTGGCCGGATGGCTAACTCCGAAGATCTCGGAGGGCCGGTGGTGTTCCTCCTGAGCGATGCCGCTGCCTATGTGACCGGAGCCGAGCTGGCGGTGGACGGTGGATTTACGGCGCACTAGGAGCTGTTTGGGAATTCTTCTCTCCGGGTAGCGAGAGCCGTGAGGCTTTCGTCCGAACCCGAAACGCTCACGCGTTTCACTACGAGAATCTAAAGCAACCGGCATTTCCCGAACCGCCCCTAAGGCGGCTTAAATCTTACGATCCGTTCTTATTGAGGCGGCGCGCTCAGGCGGAACGCGGATTGAAACGCGAAAGTCCGCCGAGTTTTTCCCAGGCGGCGCGTTCCTCCGCCGTGAGGTCCGTGGGCAGTTGCACGTTCATCACGACGTACAGATCGCCGCGCTCGCCGGTCTGGCCTTTGGGCAGGCCCTGGCCACGCACACGCAGTTGCTGCTCGTTGTTGGTTCCAGGGGGAATGCGCAACTTGATTTTGCCGGACAGGGTGGGGATCAACAGCTGGGCGCCGAGCGCCCCTTCCCAAGGCGCGATCAGCAGTTCGTGATAAAGATCCGAGCCCCGCACGCTAAAATCCGGATGCGCCTCCACGCGGACGCGCAGATAGAGATCTCCGGGCTCTGCGCCCCCGCTGCCGGGATGGCCCTGTCCGCGCACCCGGATCAACTGGCCTTCATGCACGCCCGCGGGAATGCGGACATTGAAGGTCTGGGTTTCGATTTCGCCGGTGCGCGGATCCGTGCGTTTGAGTGACACCACGCGGGTGGCGCCGTTCATCACTTCATGCAGCGTGACCAGGATGGCGCCTTCGATGTCCGAACCCGGCTGGGCAAAGGCCATTTCGTCCTCGTAGCCTCCGCGGCCACGCTGGCGACCGCCGAAAAATTGCTCGAAGAAATCGCTGAATCCCGTGCCGCCGAAATGATAGTCGTACTGCTGTGACCCATTCGGCCCCTGGCGTGTGCCCCCGGCAGGTCCATGGCCGGCTCTGCCCGACTGCCAGTCGGCCCCGAGCTGGTCATACTTCCGGCGTTTTTCCGGATCGCTCAGGACCTCGTTGGCTTCGTTGATCTCCTTGAATTTCGCTTCGGCCGTTTTTTTGTCCTTGGCGATGTCGGGATGGTAAAGCCGCGCCAGTTTGCGAAAGGCTTTTTTGATGTCTTCATCCTTCGCGTCGCGGGCGACGCCGAGTACGGTGTAGTAGTCTTTGAATTCAACGGGCATGAGAGTGGGGAGGGCTAACGTATAACCAGGTGGCAAAAATTTGCGAATGAATCGGCTGACTGGAGTCTGTGACCGGTGCAACTTCCTCCGGTTCGAACCCCGGGACGAAAATGAGCGCCTCGTCGCGACCAAGCAGGAGTTGCGCAATCGCGCGTCGTTTGCTTTACAACGTGGACCGCGACCGATGCCAGCACGGTGTCCTGGTTCAATCGCTACCCCCATGATGCTTTCTTTCCCCTTGCGACAGGCTGCGTGGTTGCAGAGTTGCCTGGTTTTGTTCGTGCCACTCACCGTATCGGCCAGCGGACCTTCCGCGCCGGCGATTCAGGCGCAGGAATTTATCTACGATCAGGCACCGTTTCCCCAATGCCACGCGTCGACGATTGTCGAAACCACCGCCGGCACGCTGATCACGGCGTTTTTTGGCGGAGTGCGCGAGGGACATCCCGACGTGGGCATTTGGATTTCCCGGCGCGAAAACGGACGATGGAGCGCGCCGGTGGAGGCAGCCAATGGGATTCAGTACACCCTCAGGGATGGAACGGTGGCCCGGCATCCGACGTGGAACCCGGTGCTATTCCAGCCGCGGGAAGGTCCGTTGATGCTTTTCTTCAAGGTGGGGCCCTCGCCGCAAACGTGGTGGGGCATGCTCATGACTTCGGTGGATGACGGCGTGACTTGGAGTGAAGCCCGGCGCTTGCCGGAAAATATTCTCGGGCCGATCAAGAACAAGCCGGTGCAACTTGCAGATGGCGCAATCCTTGCCCCGACCAGCAATGAAAGCCCCGAAACGGGTTGGACGATCCACTTCGAGAAAACGCGCGATCTTGGCCGGACGTGGGAATTCATTGGTCCGATCCACACGCAAAAGGAGTTCAATGCGATCCAGCCGAGTATTCTCCAGCATCGCGACGGCCGGCTGCAAATCCTCGCCCGCACGAAGGAAGACGTGGTTGCCACCAGCTGGTCGGACGACCAAGGGGCAACCTGGAGCAAGGTCGAGGCGAGCACGCTGGCTAATCCGAACTCCGGCACCGATGCCGTTACGCTCAAGGATGGGCGCCATGTGATTGTTTATAATCCCACCAAGCGCCGGCCCGACGGAAAATCGGGGCCCCGTTCACCGCTCAATGTGGCCGTGTCCAAGGATGGACTAGCTTGGAAGGACGCAGTGGTGCTGGAGACGGATGACGCTCCCAACGGGTATTCCTATCCCGCCATCATTCAGACCAAGGATGGACTCGTTCACATCACCTATACGTGGCGCCGGCTGAAAATCCGGCACATGGTCATCGATCCGACGAGGCTCTGATCGAAAACTAACACCGAATCGTGCGCGCAGCTTCGAACTCCCTTCGTTACGCCTGGCTGGTCGTAGCCCTGCTTTTCCCGGTGGCGCTGCTGAATTACCTCGATCGGCAGATGCTGGCGACGATGAAAGCCTCGATGGTAGGCGACCTCCCGGACATCGCGAACAAGGCCGACTGGGGGTTCGTGTTGGGATGTTTCAAGTGGACGTATGCGGTGCTGAGCCCCTTTGGGGGTTACATTGCCGACCGGCTGGGCCGCCGCTGGGTGATTGTGGGAAGCCTTTTCACGTGGTCGCTGGTCACGTGGTGGACCGGCCACGTCACCTCGTTTCACGAGCTGGTTGCCGCCCGCGCGCTGATGGGGTTGAGCGAAGCGTTCTATATCCCGGCAGCACTGGCGTTGATTTCGGACTATCATTCCGGAGAGACCCGTTCCCGCGCCGTGGGACTGCATCAAACGGGAATGTATGTGGGACAGATCTTCGGCGGGTTTGCCGGGTATGTGGCGGACTCCCCGGATCATGGCTGGCGCTGGGCTTTTTCGACCTGCGGCATGATCGGAGTGATCTATGCGTTGCCTTTGCTGGCGCTGTTGCGCGATCCCGGTCGCGCAGTCCTTCCGCAGACTGCGCCGCAAGAACCCACACAGGGAGTGGTGCGCGGTTTGCTCGGCAACCGCAATTTTCTCCTGCTCGTGCTTTATTTCACCCTGCCGGCGATCGCGGGGTGGGTGGTGCGGGACTGGATGCCGGAGATTCTCCGTGAAAAATTCCATCTCGGCCAGGGCCAGGCGGGCGTCAGCGCCATCCTGTACGTGCAGATCGCTTCCATCGTCGGGGTGATCGCGGGTGGCTGGCTCGCCGACCGGTGGATGCGCCGCAACGTGCGCGGACGTATTTTCACCAGCGCGATCGGGATGGCGTTATTTTTGCCGGCGCTCTTCAGCGTGGGCAATGCGTCCACACTTCCGCTGGCGATCGCAGGCCTGGTCATTTTCGGGCTGGGCTGGGGATTTTTTGACGGCAACAACATGCCGATTCTTTGCCAGATCGCGCGGCCCGAATGGCGGGCGACCGGTTACGGCATCATGAATCTCGTCAGCATCAGTTGCGGCGGATTTGGCGATTGGGCCTTTGGCGCCCTGCGCGACCGTCACGTACCGCTCAACCTGATCTTCGGCACCTTTGCCGGTTTGGCCCTGCTCTCCATCTTCATTGTGTTGTGCATCAAGCCCCGCGAGGAACTCAGCCGGACCACGGCGGCGCCGGCGTCCTGAAAGAAAAGGATCAGAGCGCGAGCCGCGTCCGCTCGGCGGCGGAGGCCATGAAGTAACTTTGGGCGGAAAAGGCCGGCTCGTCCGGGCGGCGGTCCGGCAGCAGATAGGCGCCGTTGGCGTGGAGGATGCGGCTGTTCTCGTTGTCCTGGAGTTCGATCGGGAAAAGTTCGCCGGTGATCCAGCGGCGCAGCGCCGGATCCTCGATCGGAAACAGGACTTCGATCCGGCGGAAAAAATTGCGCGGCATCCAATCCGCGCTGCCAGCGAGGATCAGCGGTTCGCCGCCATGGTTTTCGAAATAAAAGACGCGCGCATGCTCGAGGAAACGGCCGACGAGGCTCCGCACACGGAT
>CAMAPG010000084.1 GCA_945859965.1 Opitutus sp. GAS368
CTCACGATCACCGGAGCGGAAGCGCTTTACGCGGACATGGGCCATTTCGGCCGGAAATCGATCGCGCGCGCCTGGTACTTCTTCGCCTTTCCGGGATTGATCCTGAACTATTTCGGCCAGGGCGCGCACGTGATCGCGCATCCGGAATCGAGCGCGAATCCTTTCTTCGCCCTCGCTTCAGAGGGTTGGGGCCAGCTAGCGCTAACGCTGCTCTCGATCGTGGCGGCAGTGGTCGCGAGCCAGGCCGTGATTTCGGGGGCCTACTCCCTGACACGGTCGGCGATCCAACTCGGTTACTTCCCCCGCCTGAAGGTCACCCACACCAATGCCGAGCTCGCGGGCCAGATTTACGTGCCGCTCGTCAACACGTCGCTGGCAATCATGTCCATTGCGATCGTGGCCAGCTTCGGTTCCAGCGACCGCCTCGCCGCCGCTTACGGCATCGCCGTGACCGGAACCATGGTCGTCACCTCCTATGCGTTTTACCGGGTAACGCGCATCCACTGGCACTGGCCGCTGTGGCGTTCCCTGTCCCTCTGCGGGCTTTTCATGATGGTCGACATCACCTTCTTTGTCGCAACGCTCCATAAATTCCTGGATGGCGGTTGGCTCCCGATTGCGATCGCGGCGGTGGTCGTGGCGATCATGCACACGTGGAAAAGCGGCAAGAACGAGATCCACGAAAAAGTTTACAGCCGCGCCCTGGCCGACCTTGAGCTGTCGCAGATCGCGGAAAGCAAATCGATCATTCGCGTCCCAGGCAGCGCGGTCTTCATGGCCGGCTCCGCCCGCGGCGTGCCGCTCGCCCTGCTCCATCACCTGAAGTCCAACAAGGTTCTGCAACAAACCGCGGTGTTGATGACGATCGTCAACGAAGAGGTTCCACACGTCCGCGACGAGGAACGCCTCGTGATCGAAAACCACGGCCACGGTGTCTGGCGGGCCATCGGCCATTACGGCTACATGGAATCGCCCGATCTCAGGGATATCCTGCAACGCGTGAAAGACCGCGGCGTACCGCTCAATGCGCAGGCGGCGACGTTCTATTTCAATCGCGAAATGATCATCACCGGCGGCAACGCGCGCATGTGGGAATGGCAGAAATCGTTCTACGCTTTCCTCAGCCGCAACGCGCGTCCCGTGAAGGATTATTACCAGATCGTGCCGACCCAGATCATCGAGATCGGCCTGCCCATCCAGCTCTAGTTGCGGCGGGTTCGGGAAATCCGCGGGCTGCTGCCAAATTCCAAACCTTGGAACTTTTGGCCACAAAAAGGCACGAGGATTTCCGGGGCTGCGAAACTGTCTCCATTGCGCCTTTTTGTGGCAAAACCGGCTTGGGAATCCCGGGCGATTTTCAAAGATACATAACTCTTACCAAGTTCGAAACACCCACAGGCGGACTAAGCCATGAATTTTGAGCCCACCACTGCGGCGCTCAACAACAGCGCGTAAAGGGCCAGCAGTTTCCCTGTGTCGCCCAGCAAGACGATCAACTCACCCGGCGTGGCCGCATTCCCCAATCGTTGCGCATGCCGCCGCGCCACCGGCAGCAACAGCCAGGGCAAGAGCATGGCGCAGCCAAAGCCACGCCACCAGAGCAGGCCGGGAATGAGGAAGGCCACGACGAGCGAGCCACCAAATTGCACGCGGGCAAACCGGCGGCCCCAGCGCACGACCAGCGTGCGTTTTCCCGCGGCAGCGTCCGTCTCCACGTCGCGATAATTGTTCACCACCAGAATATTGGCCGCAAGCAACCCGATGGGTATGGCCACGATCACCGCATCGACGGTCACCGTCCCGGCCTGGACGTAGTAGGTGGTGCCCACCGCCACGAGTCCGAAAAAGATAAACACGAACAGATCGCCGAGTCCGTGATAGCCCAGCGGCCACGGCCCTCCGGTATAGGCAATCCCGCAAAGAATGCTGGCCACGCCAATCGCGAGCAGCCACGGCCCTCCCCAGGCGATCAGCGAAAGCCCCAGGAGAAAAGCGGTGATAAAAACCCCGACCATCGCCCTCCGCATTGTCGCCGGCGTAACCCAGCCGGCCGCCACCGCACGCCGCGGTCCCACCCGGGCCTGGGTGTCGGCGCCCTGGATAAAATCGTAGTAATCGTTGGCGAAATTCGTGCCGATCTGGATCAGCAGCGCAAAACCGAGACAGAGCGCAGCCGCCGCTCCATCGAATTTACCCACGTGCCACGCCAGCGCGGATCCCACAACCACCGGCGCCACCGCCGCGGGCAATGTCCGCGGACGGGCGGCTCCCCACCAGATTTGCCAGAAAGAAGGAGTCACTGTTCGATCAAGCGCAGGCGTTCAGGATTGCTCTCATGGACAGGTGAGCAAGACGCGGTTCGGACCCCGGTGTCAAAATGGATCCGGCTTCGATCGCCTCAATCGGCGCGATACCGCTGCCGAGGAGGAATGGCCAGGTCGGCTTCCAGCCCACGCAGTCGCGCCAATACGAGCCCCGCTGCAGCGGCGGCGTCATTCGGCGGCAATTTCGGATGAATTTTCCTCAGCCAAGCGTAGGCCTCCGCTTTTCTTCCCAGGCGCCGCAGCAATTCGGCATGCAGGCGCGCCGCGTAATAGGGCGCGTCCGTTAGCTCGGCAGCAGATCGGTAGCTCGCAGCCGCGGCCGCCACGTCATGGAGCCGGTTGAGCTGCACATTGGCCCGCTCGATCTGGAGGACCGGCGTGCCAGGATGAAACCGTTCCGCTTCACGCAACCACGCCAGCGCCATGCGCGCCTGCTCGGCCTCGATCCGTTTTCCCACACTCTCGCTCATCGCGTCTCCACGGGTCAGGCCGGCCAACCGCCATTCGGTCATATCGTACGCAATGATTCGCGCCCCATTCAGCCAGAAGGCCAGCGGTTGCGGATCCACGGCGGTCGTCAGGCGCAAATGGCCCAAAGTCCCGCCCAGATCGCGCGCCTCCCACCGATCCTGCACCTGCAGCCAGAGGAAATCGGCCACCAGCGGACGAAACCCTCCGAAAATCCCCAGCGCGATTCCCTGCCCCATCGCTCCCGCGAAGGTTTCGGCCCGCACGTCCGGCCGGTCGGCCGCCGGGCGATGCAGAAGCAACGGCGCGGACAACCAGCGCAGAAGCGCACCCGTCAAGCCCAGTCCCGTGATGACCACCAGCCAGCGCGCTCCTCTAAAGTTCACGGCGGTTAAAGCTATAAACCGCCAGGCTCCCCAGCACCGAAAAATACAACCCTGCATAGGCCACGAGCCGGATCAGGGAAGCGGCACCGGCCGCGCCCACTGAATCAATCGAAGCGCTCAAGTCGAACAGCTGGAAATCAGGAAAAATGAGGCTAACCATTCCCGCAACTCCGCGCAGCAACCAGGAATCCGTCCGGGCAGAGGCGAGCCGGGCGAGCGGGTGAAGGTGACAAATCAGCAGCATGACAAACCCGACGATCACGGCATAAAGGGAAGTCCGCGCAAAACTCGCGATCAGGAGGGTCAACGCCGCCAACACTCCGAATTTCAACCAATGGGCCACACCCACGGCGATGATGGCCATGGGGTCCAAAGCCCGCGCTGATTCGGATAACTCGGGATGTTCGGCCAGCAGGGTCTGCTGCCGGAAATACAAGGTTCCCAGTAAGAGCAGCGTCACCAGCGCGCAAAACACCGTCACGACCGCCATGACCCCACCGATTTTCCCCAGGATGAATTCGGCCCTCCAGACCGGTTTAGCCAGCAGCGTCAAAGCCGTGCGGTGCTCGAGTTCACCGAAGAAAAGTTGCGCGGTGGCGACAATGGTCAGGACCGAGCCAAAAACCGTGAGGGCGCCAAATCCGAAATCGGCCATGAACTTCAATTCCGAGGCGCCAAAGTTGAATTCGCGAAATGCGTGCGCCCCGAGCACCAGCCCCATGGCCAGCACCAGCACGAGATGAAACACGCGCTGGCGGGCTGCCTCCAGCGCAGTAACGCAGGCGATGAGCCAGACCCGCCGCAGCGAAAAAGGCACAGCTGTCATGGGGAAGGCGTTTCCCTCGTCGCCGGTATCCGCGGCGAAAAAAACTCCTCCAGCCGGCTCCGGACTACTCTCCTCGTGGTCAAGACACCGCCGCGGGCTTCCAGCCAGGCCTGTAGTTCAGCCACGTGTTCGGCTGAAAGCTGGCTCACTTCCAAAGCGGTGAATTCAGCCCCCAGATCGCGCTCAACCACTAGGCGGCCCCGGTCCAGGATCGCGATCCGGTCGCAGAGCGCTTCGACCTGGGTCAACTCGTGCGCCACCAGCACGATGGTTTTGCCCCGGGCCTTGAGCTGTTGAATCAAAGCCGTGATTTCGGCGACTCCCACCGGGTCGATTCCAGCCATCGGTTCATCGAGGATCACCAGCCGGGGATCGTGTACGATAGCCTGTGCGACACCGATCCGCTGCAGCATGCCTCTTGAATACGTTCCCACCCGACGGCCAGCCGCAGCCTCAAGACCCACCCCGGCAATGACCTCGTCAACCCGGCGGCGCAATTCTTCTCCCCGCAATCCGCAGAGCCGGCCATAAAAAGCCACCAGTTCACGGCCGCTCAGAAAGCGGTGGAAATGCGGTGATTCCGGCAGATAGCCAACCTGGCAACGGGCTCTGACCTCGCAGCTCGGCACGCCAAAAATCCGGCAGGAACCTTGCGTGGACTCGAGCAAACCGAGCGCCATTTTGATCGTCGTGCTTTTGCCGGAGCCATTGGGACCGAGCAGCCCAAAGATCTGTCCGACCTCAATTCGCAGCGAGAGCTGATCCACCGCCCGGATGTTTACTCCGCGCAGACCAAACGAAAAATCCTTGGTCAAACCCCGCGCCTCGATCGCCGCCACTCCGTTCATCGAATGGAAAAACTGCGGTACTGCGGGGGTCGTTTTGATTCTTCCTTCTCCACCTTGCGGATGTAACCATGCATGCGTTCCTCCACCGCGGTGATGAACGCTTTCGCCTCGGCCGTTGGGCCTTCCACCTCCAGTTGAACGCGTCCGTCCGCCAGGTTGGACACATAACCGGCGACCTCGAACTCCTTGGCCGCCTGTAGGGCTTGAAATCGAAAGCCCACGCCCTGGACGTGTCCGCTGAAATAAACGGTCTCATGATGCACATCTGCCATGGGAAGAAGCATTACGGTAAGGACAGGTCGAAGCGCGATTCAATCAGCAAAACCGATCCTGGCAGTCGACAGCAAAAAAACATTTTTTGCTGAAAGAAAACCAACGCCCACGGCGTAGGATCGTCAGGCGCTGAAAGGAACGCGCAACACCCAACGCTCAGCGTCGAACGCTCAAGTGAGGAAGTACCGGTAGTTTGCATGGAAATTGAACGTTAAGCGTTGAACGTTGAAGGTTAAACGTTCGCTCGGCGTCGGGCCTCGAGGAGCCCTCCCCGCCCACACGGATTTTGATTTGCTTTTCCCGAAGAGGCGGACTCAGTTTCCGACAACCGAATGAACGACTTCAACGCTGACGGCCCCTCGGAGAACGAGTGGGATGAGCAGGGTGAACTGGCATGGAACGAGTTCGATTGGGAACGCTATCTCCGCGAGCAGGAGTTGGCGATTCACCGCTACCTCGCCCATTACGATAAACTGAAGGGCCACCCGGATCGCATCGATGAAACCGCCCATCTCATGGGCTGGGATGAAAGCGCGTGGAATGCCTCCGACGCGGGCAGCACGGACGAACCGGAAGTGATTGCCGAAGAGACGCCGCTCGACGAAGCCGCCGATTACGACGATCTCGAACCCTACACTTTGCACAAAAACCCCGTTTTTGTGGCGACCAAGGCCATTTACCTGAGCTTGAAGCGCGACTGGCAAAATGTGGCCAAGGATTCCGCCAAGGCGCCCCAGGCCCTCGCCCTCGCCTTTCAGGCTTCGCTGCATCGCGGCGAGGAACAAGCCGGGCTCGCGATTCAGGCGCTGGATCTCGGGGATTACGCGATGGCGGTCAGCCTGTTCAAGCGAGCCATGCGCGAACTGAATGCTTCCCTGGCCTTGATCGATGAAGCCACGGTCTCCCGCTACAAATATGTCGCCGATTATCGGGATGACGCCTGGCCGCGCCTGTTCGATTTGCGCGAGATCTGGCTTCGCGTGATCAACGAATGTCGCGACGAGCTGGCGCGGCATATCGACGAGGAGAATTGAGCTAAGTTCTCCGGCGGTCATCCGCCGGGACAAAACTTGCCCTGTTCACCTCCTGGGTGGAAGTGGTTCTCCGGGCGATTCCACAATCCGCAGAAATCCGCCTTGCACTTTGACGAGGGGACATTTGCCTCGTGAGCCCTGATCCGGAGAGGTGGCTGAGTGGTCTAAAGCAGGGCTTTGCTAAAGCCCCGTAGGGCTAAAACTCTACCGAGGGTTCGAATCCCTCCCTCTCCGCCAGGTTCAGGTTTTTGCCATCGGTGGAGGGATACCCCTGCGATCCGATAGCGGGTTTCCGGCGGGAGCGTTGTCTTATCATCAAGTGAAAAACTCATTGCTGCCCGTCCGGCGGGATGCCTTAAGGTCCTTTTCCCTTCCCCCCCATTAAACAAAAAAGCCGCATCCGGAGATGCGGCTCGTTGGAAGCTCAATAGCGATAATGCTCGGGCTTGTAAGGGCCCTCGATCGGAACGCCGAGATAAGCGGCTTGCTCCGTGGTGAGCTTGGTCAGCTTCGCGCCGATCTTATCGAGGTGCAACCGGGCGACTTCCTCGTCGAGATGCTTCGGGAGTCGGTAGACACCGATCTTGTAGGTGTCCTTGTTCTTCCAGAGATCGAGCTGGGCGAGCGTCTGATTCGTGAAGCTGTTCGACATCACGAAGGACGGATGGCCCGTGGCGCAGCCGAGATTCACGAGACGGCCTTCGGCCAGCAGGTAAATGCTGTTCCCCTTCGGGAAGGTGTAGAGGTCGTACTGCGGCTTCACGTTGATGCGCTTGGCATCCGACGTGTTGAGAAGGTCGACTTGGATCTCATTATCGAAGTGACCGATGTTACAGACGATCGCCTGGTCCTTCATCTTGCGCATGTGTTCCAGCGTGATGATGTCCTTATTGCCGGTCGTGGTGACGTAGATGTCGGCCGTCCCGAGCGTGCTTTCGATCGTGTTGACCTCGAAACCTTCCATCGAGGCCTGCAGGGCGTTGATCGGGTCGATTTCCGTCACAATGACGCGGGCGCCAAAGCCCTTGAGGGAGAAGGCGGAGCCTTTGCCCACATCGCCGTAGCCGCACACGCAGGCAACCTTGCCGGCGATCATGACGTCGGTGGCGCGCTTCAGGCCGTCGGCGAGGGACTCGCGGCAGCCGTAGAGATTGTCGAATTTCGACTTCGTGACCGAGTCGTTGACGTTGATCGCCGGCACGCGGAGTTTGCCCTTCTCGAGCATCTGGTAGAGCCGGTGCACGCCCGTCGTGGTCTCCTCGGAGACGCCGCGCCATTGCTTCGCGATCGTGGTCCAGCGCAACGGGTCCTCTTTGTGGACGCGCTTGAGCACGTTCTTGATCACCTGTTCCTCATGGGAACCGGAAGGCGAGTTGACCCAGTCGCTGCCCTCTTCGAGCTCGCAGCCCTTGTGGATGAGAAGCGTCACGTCGCCGCCGTCGTCGACGACCAGTTGCGGGCCCTTGCCGCCCGGGAACGAAATCGCCTTCAGCGTCAGATCCCAATATTCCTCGAGCGTCTCACCCTTCCACGCGAAGACCGGCACGCCGGTTTTCGCAATGGCCGCGGCCGCATGATCCCGGGTGGAGAAAATATTGCACGAACACCAGCGGACATCGGCTCCGAGCTCCGTGAGGGTCTCGATGAGGACGGCCGTCTGGATCGTCATGTGCAACGAACCGGTGATACGCACGCCGGCGAGCGGCTTGGACGGACCGAATTTTTTGCGGACCGACATCAGGCCGGGCATTTCATGCTCGGCGATGGAGATCTCCTTGCGGCCCCACTCGGCGAGGGAAAGATCTTTGACGTGGAAATCCTGGGAACCAGGAGCGGACTTGGTGACATTAGCCATGGAAAGACGCGAGCGAGGCGCGATTAAGTTTTAAGAGGAAATTGCGATTACTTTACCGCTGCGCGAAGAGCGGCGACCCGGTTGGTGAGTTCCCACGGCAGCCCGGCCTTGCCGAAATGACCGTAGTTGGTCGTCTCGCGATAAATCGGGCGGAGGAGATTGAGCTGGCTGATGATATCCGCGGGCTTGAAGCCGAAGATCTTGGTGACCGCTCGGGAAATTTTGACGTCGGCCACTTTGCCCGTGCCCTTGGTATCGACATAAACGCTCACGGGATCGGGGTAGCCGATCGCGTAGGCGAGCTGGAGTTCCGCTTCCTCGGCGAGACCGGCCGCCACGATGTTCTTCGCCACCCAGCGGCACATGTAAGCCGCGGAGCGATCGACCTTCGACGGATCCTTGCCCGAGAAAGCGCCGCCGCCGTGACGACCCCAACCACCGTAGGTGTCGACGATGATTTTGCGGCCCGTGAGGCCAGAGTCGCCCTGCGGTCCACCGACGACAAAGCGACCGGTGGGATTGATCAAAAACTGGGTTTTCTTCGTCAGCAGCCGCTTCGGGATGACGCGCTTCACAACGTTCTCGATCAGGAAATCCTCAATCTGACCGTGGGAAGCGTCCGCGGAATGCTGCGTGGAAATAACGACATTTTCGACCGCCACCGGTTTGCCGTCTTCATAACGGATCGAAACCTGGGTTTTCGCATCCGGCCGCAGCCAGGCCACTTTCCCGGACTTGCGAATCTTGGTGAGCAAACGGCCCAAACGGTGGGCAAGCATGACCGGAGTCGGCATGAGCTCGGGCGTTTCGGTGCAGGCATAACCAAACATCAGGCCCTGGTCGCCGGCGCCCTGCTCGGCTTTCTTTTTGCCCTTGGCCTTCACCGCGTCGACGCCCTGGGCGATGTCGGGGGACTGGCGGGTGAGATAATTATTAATGAACACCGTGTCGGCGTGAAACACATCGTCGCTGTTCACGTAGCCGATGTCGCGAATCGCGGCGCGCACGATCGCCTCGTAGTTCAGTTTGGCCCGTGTGGTGATTTCGCCGGCGAGAATCACCATGTTGGATTTCACCATGGTTTCACAGGCGACACGGCTGGTACGGTCCTGCGCCAAGCAGGCGTCGAGGACACTGTCGGAAATAAGATCAGCGACTTTGTCAGGGTGACCTTCGCCGACAGATTCGGAGGAGAAGACAAATGATTTGGCCATAGGATTGGAGCCAACAAACCGGGCGAATGCACCTCCGGCAAGTCAAATATCAACGTATGCAGATTCAATGATACGAAGCTCCAAACAGGTTCCCAAGTAAACACCCTAGAATTGAGCCCTTGCTCCGCGTTGAAGCACACTCATGCAATAGGTTGCGTATGGAGCCTGTGACAAAACCGGTGTATTCCGGATTGAAAGGAAGCAAGATCCTCGTGGTGGATGACGAACGCCTGAACATCCGGATCCTTACGGGTATTCTCAAAAAGGAGGGCTGCCTGCTGGCGGATGCCGACTCCGGGGAACGCGCCTTGGAGCTCTATGAGACCTTTCAACCCGATTTGGTGCTCCTCGACGTCATGCTTCCCGGAATCAGCGGGTTGGATACGTGCCGCACCCTTCGACAGCGCTATGGCAACGATTGCGCGCCGGTTATTTTCATCACCGCAAAAAACGAATCGGATGACGTCGTCGAGGGTTTGAGCGCCGGCGGGGTCGACTACCTGCCAAAGCCTTTTCGACCCAAGGAGGCGCTGGCCCGTCTCAGCACGCATCTCCAGAATCGAATGCTGCTCGATCAGCTGAGCAAGGCCAACGCGGCCAAAAATCGGTTTCTGGGCATGGCGGCCCACGACCTCCGCAACCCCCTCGCCTCGATCCGCGGCCTGGCCGAATTCCTCTGTGACGGGACGGTGGGCGAGCTCACGCCCGATCAGCGCGATCTGGTGAATACGATTCACGAAGCCAGCCAGTCGATGCTCGTCCTCGTGAACGAGCTGCTCGACGTCACTTCGATCGAGGCGGGCGAGCTCAAGATCTTTCCCGAGGCGAACGATCTGGGGGAACTGATCGAAAAATCGATCTACCTGGCCAATATCGACGCGGCCAAGAAGCAGACCAAAATCGTCTTCACTGCCGGCGACCGGCCCACGGCGCTGATCGACAGCGCGAAAATCAAACAGGTCATCGACAATCTTCTCAGCAATGCCGTGAAGTATTCCCCCCCCGGGGTCGACCATCACGGTGGAAATGCGCAATGGCGGCGACAAACAATGCAGCTTCTCCGTAAAAGACCAGGGGCCGGGAATTCCGGAGAATGAGCGGGACCTTCTTTTCAAGGACTACGGACGCCTTTCGGTCAAACCCACCGGCGGCGAAAAAAGCGTGGGCTTGGGCCTCGCCATCTGCCGCAAGATTGTGGAGGCTCACCGCGGCACGATCATTGCGGAAAATCTTCCAGCCGGCGGCTGTGAATTTCGTGTTTCCCTCCCCCACTAATCATGGCTTTCAACGGCAAAACCCTTCTCGTCGACGACGAGCCCCACATCCGCAAGTTCATCGGGATCCTGCTCAAACAGCTCGGCAGCCCGACCCTGATCGAGGCCGCCAACGGACAGGATGCGCTTGCACTCTATCAGTCCGAGAAACCGGACCTCGTGC